>SKIC01000301.1 GCA_007116685.1 Balneolales bacterium | reverse complement strand
TAGCGGCTTTCAGTTTATTTACAGGATTTGTTTTCATCATTTTTGGGATGATTGCAGACCCTGAGCCTCAAATCACAAGAGTTGTTGAGCCCGGTCCACGAGCTGACCCAATCGGAATGCCTGCACCGGAATTTTCCTTTTTAACTCTGACCGAAAACAATCTTGCTGAAACTTCCCTCACAGATTACGAAGGCAGTATTGTGGTATTGAATTTTTGGGCAACCTGGTGCGCTCCATGCGTGAAAGAAATGCCGGATTTAAGCAAACTGGCACAAACCTATCCCGATGATGTGGTTGTAGTATGTGTTTCCGATGAAACGGAACAAGAGGTGCGTCCATTCTTGAACAGATTTGAAAGTCTGGCTCAGGATGTGGGGATTTTAAAACCCGATACAATTATACCTTCTGAATTCTACTTATTTGAAACGATCCGCCCCATCACTTATATCATAGACAGAGAAGGAAACATTCATAGCCAAATCAGAGGTGCCCGTACCTTCGAAGAGTTCGAAATGGCTGTTTTGGAAGTTATATAACATAAAAAATGCTCAACCAAGGTAATGATTGAGCATTTTTAAATTCATCAATGTAATGCTGATGTTTATTTTACAAGCATCATCTTCCGAGTAAATACTTGACCATCGGCAACCATGCGAACAAAGTAAACGCCGCTGGCTAATCGGGAAGCATCGAAAGATAAACTGTATTGACCCGGTTGTTGTACATCATCCATCAACACTGAAACTCGTCTGCCGAGAACATCATAAACGACAACAGAAACCTGTGTTTCATGCGCAATGTTTACTGGTATAATAGTAATTGGGTTAAAAGGATTTGGATAGTTTTGTGCCAAAGAAAAGCGTTCCGGTGCGTCAAATAAGAATTCTAATGGACCGAAGGTTTCGGTTGTTCCATCGAAATCCATTTGAACAATTTTGTAATAGTAGTATCCTGATTTTTCAATAGCAGTATCTTCGAGTGAGTATTGTTTTCTGGATGTTGAATTTCCGGCACCCTCAACGAATCCGATTGATTGCCAGGAATTGGATTCATCGCCGAACCTGCGATATATTTCAAATCCATAATTTTCATACTCAGTAGCAGTTTCCCAATAAATAATTGGAAATCGGCTAGAGCTTGAAGCTGTCACACCGTATTCAACCATTTCTACAGGTAGAACGCTTGGTGCACTACTACCTAGCTCAGAAGAACTGGAAATAGAGAAATCGGCATTAGCAATAGAATCTCCCAGAGGCATCATAGAGCCACTTTGTGTAGAAGAAGGCTCACCGAAGTTAGGTGTGCTTCCAACTCTAATATTAGAATCTTTTGAAAAGTTTATGGTAACTCTGGTATTTCCTCTGATGTTTGCATCTGATGGTAAAGTTAGTGTTACAACATTTCCTGCTACAGAAATATTTTGTGGTGTGCCACTAGTAGAATTAGTACTTAAACTAACGGTCGAATTACCAATAGTAGTTGGCATGGTCATATAGTCTGCAAAAGTCATGAAGAACCGACCAACGCCACTTTCTAAAGTTCCAAATTCGCCGGTTGTAAATTCCCATTCTACAGTTACTCTATCCCCTAAACTTTCATAAGTGCCTAGAGTAACTTTAAGGTCATCGATAAAACTCAATGTTTCAGGTACTCTTTGTAGTTCTACAGCATTAGTTCTTGAAAAGGTCCCTTCTGGAGATTGTGTTGAGGATATTTCATAACGCGCATTCGAGGTTGGTTCTGCAGGGTTAAAAATTCCACTGAGCGGATTAAACCTTAGAACATAGTTGTCACCAGGTGCTAAGCTTGCGGGTAGTTCTGTACCAACGCTAAACCTTAATATCTTATCAGATCGATCCTGAGAAGTTACGGGTGCTTGAGTGAAAGTAAGCGGATCTCCTTCCAAATTTATGATTCGAAGCTCACTATCAGCATTTGCACCAATTTGAGAGCCTGGTGGTAACCTAAGGGTAATAAAGTCAGAAGTAGTTAAGGGATCTCCTTCTATTCTGAACTCAAATCTTAGGGAAGGTTGCACGTTTACATATGACTGATTGTCGTCTAAACTTTCGTACAAACAATCGCCCTGCGGACATTCAGGACTTTCAGTGCCGAATTCTCTTACAATAACCAGAGAACTTTCAACAAATGAAATATTTGAATTTCCGATAAAAAAGTTTGTACTGGTAATTACTGTTGGTTCAATAGTCGTTGAAGCAGAAATAGAGTAAGAACCATCAGAAGCAGGATTTGTGATACCCTCAATAGAGAGAGTAATCAAACTGTTGTTGATAATTTCAGTGTCTGGAGGAACAGGAATAGTTAAAGTATTGCCATCAATGGTTGGAGTGGTCGTAATTCCATTAACAGTAGTTTCATTTCCAGGATTGTTAATGTTGCTAATATCAACAGCACCGGGAAATGTCAGAATGATGTTACTGTTACCTGCAGGTAACCGACCATTAGAACCGACAAGAAATGATATTGTGTAGTTTGTGTTCGTACTGGCAATTGTTTCATCCAAAATTACATTTGGCTGAGAAATGGTACTATTCTTTTGTGTGATGGTGTAAGGATCACTTTCTACTTCGTTATTGAAAGGCTCAGGCAGAACGAGTGTGATAGTGTAATCACCAGGTTCGTATGGATGTATAATTCCGGCTTCTGCACTAATGTTAATTCTATGTTCATCTAGTGCAGCCAATTCTTGTGGAACTATAATTGATATTGTTTGTCCCGAAACTGAAATACCCTGTGAGTTTATGTTATTTATACGAATATGTTCATTAAGTATGCTGTTGGGAAGGCCAACCTTTTCATCAAAACGAAGTTGTACGACACCCTGGGGTGGGGATGCAATTACCTGACCGGTTCCGGTTCTGAATCTTATTGAATAAGATGTGACATCATTAGTGCCTAGCACATTGTTTAGACTTAAAGAAGTTATTGTAAGTGGTGCAGATTCTGTAATTGTCAGATTTTCAGTTACAAAACCGCCATTGTCTGCATTAGTGCGTACACCTATTGGGAAAACTTCGCTTTCTGATTCAGGAGCAATAGAAGGGTTTGCAATACCAGCACCGGGTAGAATTTTTAAAGTTACTAATTGATTGTTTTCAATAGTAAGTCCGGCAGGCATGCCAACTGTAATAGTATTTTCAGAAGTATTGACAAAAACAGAACTTGCAGATTGGGAATTTACCGTTATTTCTGTGTTCGTGATACTTGCAGGTAAATCAAATTCAGCTGGATATTGCACAGTTATTGTGTTTGAACCAACACTGGTACCACCTCGTAATCGGCCATTGGATCCGGTAGTGAAAGAAATAGTAAATTCAGGATTTTTGAATTCTTCAACATTTGGGTTCGAAGTAACTGAACCGGAAGTAACAAGATCTGAATTACGAGAAGTTAGTGTAAAAGATGGGCCACTTCGTTGGTTTGGAGCATTGGTCGTCCAAACTTGCATGGTGTATTCGCCGGGAATTGATGTGTTTCTAATTCCTGCTGAGGCAGCAATATCAAGTCCCCCAAAAGTACCATCACCATTTCCATTCCTGCTTAATCGTACTTGAATTGTTCGGTCGGTTAATCTTATGACCTCCTCAACATTATTTGCGTTTCCACTTGTAACATTGATAGCGCCCGTTGGTATTGTTTCCGGAATTACTGTGCCGGACGGAAATCTTAAGAATACAGAAGCAGTATTTGCTTGTAGATTAAAATTATTATTAAGGCGTATTTCAAATTCTACATTCTCATCATTAACCTGTAAATCTGAAGGCTCAGCTCTGGTTACAGTGAACGTACCAGCCCCAAAGCTATAATCATTAGAAGTAATAAAGGTTGGTTCTGCAGAAGTTTTAACAGCTAGATTTTTAGTTCCACCATCATCTGGATTTATAACTCCAGATATTTCCATCTCAACAGATGCATTATTACCAATCAATACTCCACTAGGCAAGGTAAATGTTAATTCTCGCCCTGTAGTCCCTGTCTCCTCAAACTGCGTTACATTAGTAGAGTCTATACTAGCTGAAATATCATTTAAGTTAGCAGGGAAAGTTGTTCCAGAACCAAAGCGAACAGTGATTGTGCTTACATCTTCTTCAATTCGTCCTCTGTCTCCGGTGGAAAAGCTGATATCATAAGTTCCTGGAGCTCCTTGGTTACCAGAAGCTGCAACTTCAACTGAATTTATGTTTGATCCTGAGTCTAAAATGACATAGGGGTTAGATGGTGTAGCTGCATCTACTATTTGCTCCGCTGCATTTTCTGTGAAGGCAGTTAGAATATAATTGTCAGAAATTGGATCAGGATTTATTGTTTGTGATGGATTCTGAACACCTGCTAATGGTGAGAAATTAACTACAACTTCTGATCCGCCGGGAATGTCAAATGGTGTAGTTAGCTTAACTCTGTTTCCATCAATAGAGATATTGCTGGGATTATCCGAGAAGCCCCCAGCTACACTGATAGAAACTCTACTATTGTTGATTGTTGGTGGAATTAAAGTGTTTTCAGGAAAATCAAAAACAATTTTATCAGCTTCACCAAAAAGTGCCGATCCGCTACCGGTAACAAACTCAATCTCATACCCTGAAGTAGCATTAACTCTGTTATCTGAAAGTAAAATAGCACTGAATGACAAGCTTTCTGGGTCCGAATAAGAGATTCCAGAACTCGTGACTGGAGTTGGTTCAGCTGAAGTGCTTACTTCTGCAAAATATGTGCCAGGAGGACTAGGATTAATAATTCCAACGTTCCGTGAAATAGTTAATATAACAGCCTGATTATTAGATAATGCTATAGGTGTAGTTATACTAAGAGTGGTGTTACCATCTCCTAATACATTGGTTGCAGGAGTACCATTTAAGTTAATTCCGCCGATGTTTGTGTTGTCGGGAATCCCTGTTGCGGGGTCAAACTGAAGAATAATTTCAGAGCCAGCCGGCATGGCACCTAATTCACCCAAAGAAAATTCGATGACATATCTGGAGCCTAATCCGGCAATAGAAGAAGCAGGCGTAACCGCTGCCTGACTCACAAATGTAGGTTCTTCATCTATCTCAAGCGTTACAGAACCGGGTAAATTATTATTACCGGGCATTAATGTTGAAATTGTATAACCTCCAACATTCGAATTGGGTGGGTTAGAAATTCCGGCACTAGCCAAAATAGAGATTCTAACTGTTTGTTGGTTATAGCCTTGTGGGGTTTCAGCAGTGATAGTTGTTTCGCTTCCACCAACGTCAATGCTTACACTATTTGCAGGCACGCCATTAAAGAGAAAAGAAGAAGTTGGTATAGACGAAGGGATGCCAAAATCATTAGGGAATGTAATTGTGAAGTTACTTTGATTTGGAGTATGGTCTGGATTTCCCGGCCTATTCGGGATAACGTAATCTATAAACATGTCCGTAAACCGGGCATTCAAATTTGACTCAAAATGAGCAAGGCTAATTGAACCGGTAACAGTAACTTTATCCGGGTTGTTGTCGCTATCAACCTGTGCAAACACATAGTTTGCATTGTTTATTAACAGCAGAAAAACCGCTATGAACGCCAAAGCGAATTTTTGTAGGAGTGATTTCATATAAAACTTATTTGAATCCCGTTCTAATCCCGAGTCCGATGTAGATGATTTTACGAGGCTTGAATGAAAGGGGCTTGTTCAGTCGAGTCTCTAATAAACAACCAATTTTGTCAATAGGTGATAATTTACAGGTATATGTAATATAGTTCTTTAAAGCGTTCTCGCAAATAGCCTTCTAGTAAAAAAATGTATTAATGCAAAAAAATATTATCGTATTTCAGTTTAGGTTCATTATCTGTTTTGGAAACGGAAAAAGAGTTCTTTTTTTATCTTTTCGTTGGATATTTTTTTGCCTGTTTCTTTAGAGTTATCGAATTCAGGAGCCTCAAGATTTAATTCCTTACACGCCTCAGTATAAAACTCTCTGCGGGTTGGGTGATTATCAGATACAATATTATAAACCTGATGCTCGGGTAGTGCTTCTAAAACTTTTTCGCAAGCTGCGATGACATCATCCAAGTGAACCATATTTACGGGTGCTTCCGGTTTGGAAACATTTTTTCTGCCACTCAGATAGTAGGCAGGATGTCTGCCGGCGCCGAATAAACCACCCAAGCGTAGAATTATCGTATTAAATTCCTTTTGAGACAGTAATAGTGACTCAGCTTCCAGCAAGGCTTCGCCAGATAAACTACTTGCAGGACCTGCATCTTCTTCAGTCATAATTTGGGCTTTATCCGGATAAACAGAAGTAGATGAGACAAAAATTACATGCTTGATACCTGCTTTTTTTACATGCTCTAGAATAGATTTTGTTTGATTCCGAAAATCCACCTTGTCTTTTTCGCCACCTCTAACGCCCGGTGGGATATTCCAAAATAAAATATCCGCCTGGAAAAAATTATCTACACGGTCACCGGCAGGTTCTGGGTCAGCTGTGATGTAAAAAGGGATAATTCCGGCCTGCTCCATTAACTGGATTTTATCTTTAGTTGTTGTAGAGCCCTTTACCGTCCAGCCGGTTTCTACCAATTTTTCGGCCAGCGGAAAGCCCAGCCAGCCGCAACCCATTATTGAAATTACTTGGTTTGACATAGTTACGTTTTGGAAAAATATTATATGAACGAATCCTGCAGCGATGCATCAATACGTTCGCTCAGCATCACTGCATTTGTGATGCTGTCCCCCAGAGATATTCCGCCGCGATAATTTCCGGCAAGATAAAAACCTGGGAGTGCTTTTTCGGAGTCGTCCATTAGTAACGCATATTTCCCGTAGTCCATTTCGTATTGAGGGATGGCTTTGGGCCAGAGTTTGTGATGAGAAAAAACGGGTTTCCCTTTTATCCCTAACAAGTTTGTGAGATTTTTTAGCACCAATTCTTCCGGATTTGAATGATGCGCCATTTCCGGCTGTCTCATTCCCCCCACGAAACTCGTCGTAAGTACAAAATCAGAGCCGGGAGTACGATTTGGGAACAGTGATGAATTGAATTGGGTGCCCAGAATATCAAATTTTTCTACGGCAGGAATCAAAACGCCGAAGCCATCCAAGGGGTGAGCAATATCTGAACGCCGAAAACCAAGATGTACCACGCAAACAGGAGGGTGCACAATCTGATCCAAGGATTTTAAATCTTCTATTTCCTTTGGCAATGAGATATTTCTGAAACCCGTTGCTCTTCCGGCATAAACCAAAACGTCGCAATCTATTTCCTTTTCGCCGTAAGAAACGCTAAATCCAGTTGATTTCTTTCGAATTTTCGTCACTTCTGCATTGAATTCTACCGTCTCAATTTTTTTAGATAGAGATTCGGGAAGTTGGTTTAATCCCTTTTTAAAGTTGATTATTCGGGCTTTGTTTCTGGGGATTTCTTTCCTTGCCGGATCTTTGGATGGACCGCCTTTCATCATCCCCCTAATAAGTGACTTATGCTCCTGCTCTAAATTCCAAAGCCTTGGGAAAGCGTATCGGGCAGAAAGTCGCTCAGGGTCGCCGGCGTAAATACCTCCAACTAAGGGATTGATAAAGCGTTCAAGAGCTTCGGCTCCTAATCGTCGTCGCACAAAATCTGCCAGTGTTTCATCTTCCGACTTTGCAGGACCAATAAATGGTTCTTTCAGAAAACGAAGTTTGGAATTCCAGTGGAGTAATGGTGTTGAAATGGCACTTTTTATGGAAGAGGGTAAGCTGACCGGCTTTTTTTGAAATGCAATAAATCGTTTTTTTGCCTTGGGGTTACTTAGTAGAACTTCGTTTTCCAATCCCGCATCTTGTATCAAGTTCCGAACGTGCTCGGAGACCTCAAGCAAAGTCCCCGGCCCTTCTTCGGCAATCCAACCATCTTCCTGTACTGTGGATATGGGTCCGCCTGCCCGACTCTTTTTTTCCAGAAGCGTGACGCGATGCCCCTTTTTTTGTAAATACCAGGCCGTAGTTAGACCACTAATTCCTGCTCCAATAATTACGATGTGCGCCATAAAGTTTTAAATATAAAGAACACGAAGAGCTCTGTATAGGAATGAAATTTTATTAAAAACTATCAATATGATACGATATGAGTGTGAAGCAGGTATTAATGAAACATACTTATAAGAATAGGTCAGGAAAATGTAGGTCTTGTTCCCGTTTTGGACAGCCGCCTTTTTATAAAATCGGTTCTAAATTTCTCTAAAGAAGTGCCTCATAGATTTTACTTCATTCGATATTGCGGCAGCCCGTGGTTACTAATGCGGCTATCCGAATTTGGTTTGCAGCCATTTACCTGTTAAACAGTTAACTCAGCTTCGGGAATATCTTCGGTTACTCCGGCCCAGTCTAAATATCGATCTCGGGTTTCCTTTATATGAGCAGGCAGCGTTTTGTGTGACCAATTTTCAGTAGATATAGTCTCCTGAAAAGTGACAGTAATCGTACCCGATTTTGCAAGCATAGCGGCTCCGGGACACAGTTTTTTGGCATTTTCTATATAAACCGGCACAATCGGATATCCTAAATCAATCGCCATTCTAAATGCACCTCTCTTGAAAGGGCCGATGACGCCCGGATGTGTTCGGCTACCTTCCGGAGCAAATAATACCGACAAATTCTTGCGTTTAACTCGCTCTATTTCATCATGTAATTTACGTACAGCAGATTCCGAATTTGAGCGGTCTATAAAAATTTGTCCTGTTAGATTGCCAAGCACGAAAAAAAGCGGATTGTATTGAAACTCTTTTTTGGCAACAAAGCGAATATTTGGCATTTGGATAGCGAGCAGCACAAATAAATCCAGCGTTGAGCTATGATTTATTAGAAAAACAGCAGGTCCTTCTGGTTTTTTACCTTCGGCATAATTGATATCCAATTTGATATTGAGCACCCATAAGCAAGACGCGCCAATGATATATCCCAGATTTTTAATCATCCAATTGGTTGCTTTGCCCCAAGTCAGAATGGTTAAGGGGACTACAATCAGCATGATTGCGAATAAAATAAATAGGAACCAGATTATGAGAATTCCGGATCGGAGATAATCAGCAAGATTTGGTCTGAATGCTTCTGTCATAATCACTTAGCTAATAATTAGTTGACAGAAGATAGGTAAGGAGAGTTCTCAATCAAAGAACGGTATCTAAATCAAACTCAAGATGCTTGTCAAAAATCCTGAGGATACTGTATCGCATATTCAAACGCGCATATTTGTAGGCACTGTTGCCTTGGTAATCCTGGATATGGATGGATGCACCAGACTGAAGTAAGAGACGGCAGATATCTTCTTGACCGTAAATAGCAGCTAGCATGAGTGCAGTCTGTCCCTTGTCGTTAGTTTCATCGATAAATGGACAGGCGCGCCGAATAATTCGCTCAACCAAAGCGGTGTTGCCGGAATAAACGGCTCTCATGAGTTCTGTATGTGTTGGAAATAGTGTGGTCATCCTGATAGGTGCTCAATATAGTGAGTTTTGCAGACTTGTAGCATTAGTTTTTTTAAATAATCAGAAATAGTAGAATTAATTCTCGATTAGTTTGGAATGTTATGCTTCTCTGCTACTTTGTTATATCTGAATGTAATTGTAAAGTTCCTCTAAAATCGTTGATTAAATAATTTTAAAGTCATTTTTTTATAGGTTGAAAATTCAAAAGCGCTAATTAAAATTTCATGACGATTGTGATCAAATATGGCGGTAATGCCATGACTAATAAAACAGTCCAAAAACAAGTATTGGAAAGCATCGCTAAGCTATTCAGAAGCGGTATAGAAGTGGTGTTGGTACACGGCGGCGGTCCGGCAATTAAAGAAATTTTGGACCAGAGTGGGATTTCATTCCGATTTGAGGATGGTCATCGCGTTACAGATGCCGTAACTATGAGTTTTGTAGAAATGGCTCTTTCGGGGACAGTAAACAAAGCGCTGGTTTCCGGATTACTTTCCTTTGATTGTAAAGCAGTTGGAATTAGCGGTAAAGATGCCGGAATGGCTCTCGTTGAAAAGAGATATCACAAAAGAATACTACCTGATGGACGAACGGAAACCGTTGATATAGGATTTGTGGGAAATGCACCGGAAATCACACCGGATTTGATTCGCTTATTACTAAATAATGGATTTTTGCCGGTTTGTTCGCCGGTTTCTATTGGCAAAAACGATGGCGAAACCTATAATGTAAATGCAGATGTTTTTGCAGGCAGCATGGCGGGTGCTTTGCAGGCAGATGCTTATGTAGTACTGACGGATATTGACGGATTGAGAAAAGACATTAATAATCCCGGAAGTTTACTTTCTTCTGTAAGCCTGGGAGAGCTTGATGAAGACAGTAGTTTTATTCAGGGCGGTATGATTCCCAAAATAGATTCTTGCCGTCATGCCTTGCAATCCGGAGCAAGACGAGCAGTAATTTTAAACGGAACAAAACAAAACAGTCTGGAAGACTTTTTTATCCATAAAAAATCATTTGGAACACAAATTTTACCTTGATGAAATTATTTTCAAAAACGCCTCATAAAGAGGACCAAAAAGTTCACTTCGAATTATATAAAAGATATCCCATCACGCTGGAAAAAGGTCTTGGTTCGCGTGTTTGGGATGCAGAAGGCCGGGAATATATCGACGCATTGGCCGGTATTGCTGTAAATAATATCGGTCATTGTCATCCCCGTTTGGTGAAAGCTATTGCAGACCAGTCCGGTACATTGATGCACATCTCCAATTTTTATACCTCAAAGCCTCAAGTGGAATTAGCAAAACGATTGGTAAAACTCACGGGCTTGGACCGTGCTTTCTTTTGCAATAGTGGTGCTGAGGCCATTGAAGGAGCTATTAAATCAGCCAGAAAGTATGGGCACACTAAAGGGAAATCCGGACCCATTATAACTATGGACGGTTGTTTTCACGGCAGAACCTTAGGTGCAATTTCTGCCGGAAAGAAAAAGTATCAGGAAGGTTTTGAACCAATGTTGCCGGGCTTTAAGCAAGTTCCCTTTAACGATATTGAGGCTCTTACTAAGGTTGTTGATGACCAAACCGTAGCCATCATGCTGGAAACTGTTCAGGGAGAAGGCGGCATTGTTCCGGCAGAAAAAGAATATCTCAAAGCCGTCCGAAAATTGTGTGATAAACACGATGTGCTTCTAATTATTGACGAAATCCAATGCGGAATTGCCCGCACAGGGAAAATGCTTGCTTACGAGCATTATGGAATTGTACCGGATATCGTTGCTTTGGCAAAGGGCTTGGGTGGCGGATTCCCAATCGGAGCTGTAGTTGCCAAAGAAAAAGTGAGTAAGGCGCTGGATTATGGTCAGCATGGAACTACATTTGGAGGAAACCCTCTGGCAACGCGAGCGGCTTTAGAAACGCTGGATATTATTAAAGACGAGAAACTCATAAGAAAAGCAGCCGTTGATGGCGAATGGTTTATGAGCGAATTGCGAAACTGGGCAGAAACCGAGGATGCCATCACCGACGTGCGCGGAATGGGACTCATGATTGGAGTGGAGTTGTCTTTTCCGGGTGCTGGAGTGGTAGAGAAAATGCTTCATAAGGGGATACTTACAAACTGCGCATCCGGAAATGTGATGCGATTAGTGCCGCCAATTCCCATTACAAGACTTGAGTTAACGGCTTTGCTTGTGGCACTAAAAGAGGCTGTTGCAGAAGAAAAAGCAAGTATCAAATAAGGATATATTATGATTAAAGTAGCCATAGTTGGAGCCACAGGATATACGGGCTTGGAGTTATTAAAACTGTTGGCTCAACACGAGCACGTAGAGATTGCAGCGGTCACATCAAATAGTAAAGCCGGCGCTCATGTAACAAGTATCTATCCTCATTTCAAAGGGATTTTGGATATCACACTTTCGTCAACAGATGAATTGAATCCAGCTGAATTTGATGTCGTTTTTTTAGGCTTGCCTCATGGTATTTCCATGGATTTCGTCAAAAAAGCAGGTTTGGAAAGTACCCGAATTATTGACCTTTCGGGGGATTTTCGCCTGAGTTCGCCGGACTTATACAATACCTGGTATCCCAGAGAGCATGTATTTCCTGAGGCCTATACCCAAGCAGTGTATGGCTTACCGGAGTTGTTTCGTGAGGATATTCGTGATGCCGTTCTGGTTGCAAATCCGGGATGTTATCCTACCTCTGCCATACTTCCATTAGTGCCACTCATAAAAGAGGATATCATTGATGCCGGGCATATTTTTGTGGATGCGAAATCAGGCGTAACAGGTGCCGGCGCACATGCCAAACCGAACACGCACTATCCTGTGGTCAACGATAATTTTTCTGCGTATGGAATAGCAACACATCGCCATACACCGGAAATGCAGGATGTGGCTTTACGATACAGTGGTGTGGAGCCCAGAATTCAATTTACCCCGCATTTATTGCCCGTCAGCAGAGGGATTTTAGCAACATGTTACGGTATTCTTACTACCGACATAGAAGAAGAGCATATCCAGAATATTTACGAAAATTACTACGGAAATGAACCCTTTGTGCGCTTAGTTGATGCGCCGCCGGAATTAAATCATATTCGTGGATCAAATTTTTGCGATATTTTCTTCAAATTGGATAAGCGAACCGGACACATCATAACCGTATCTTGTATCGATAATATGGTAAAAGGAGCTGCCGGACAGGCTGTTCAGAATATGAATATCATGTTCGGATTTGAAGAAACTTCGGGTCTGCATCAAACACCCTTGTATCCTTAAAGAAATAGTGTAAAACATAATTATGAAGACCGTCACAAATGTTCGGGGGTTCACTTTTTGGGGAACTCATACAGGCATAAAATCCAAGAGAAGAGATTTAGGGCTTATTTATTCGAAAGTACCCGCAAGTACAGCCTGTGTGTTTACCAGAAATATTGTAAAAGCAGAACCCATCAAATTGATGATGGAGCGGAACTGGCCGGGAAAATCGCAGGTGGTAGCGGTTAATGCCGGAAATGCAAATGCCTGTACCGGTAAACAAGGTCGTGAAGGCGCAGAAGCTATGGTCAAGGCTGCTGCTGAAGCCTTTCAAATATCTGAGGATATGGTCGTTATTGCCTCTACAGGTGTAATTGGACGAACATTCCCTACTGAAAAAGTAGTTCAGGGTATCAAGGATAGTGTGAAGAAGGTAACGGATAGAAGAGTTGCTGCCTCACTTTTTGCAAATGCTATTTTGACAACGGATACTTTCCCCAAAGAAGAATACTCGGAATTTGATTTGGATGGTGTTTCCGTACGCATGGGCGGAGTAGCAAAAGGCTCAGGGATGATTCATCCGAATATGGGCACTATGCTGGGATTTATCGTTAGTGATATTGCGATCTCTCCAGAATTACTGGATAAAGCCCTCAAGGAAATTACCGAAGCCACTTTTAATATGATTACCGTGGATGGAGACACATCCACCAATGATATGCTTGCAGTTCTTTGTAACGGAATGGCCGGAAATAAGGAAATCACCGATGCTAATGATGAGGGCTACAAACTTTTCTACGCTCAATTACATCAAATTTGCGAAAACTTAGCCAAGTTGATTGTTTCGGATGGAGAAGGTTCCACAAAATTCATCGAATACAAGGTTACAGGTGCAAAAACGGTAGAAGAAGCCCGAAAATGTGTGCGGACTATTTCAAACTCGGCTCTTGTGAAAACCGCTATGTTTGGAAGAGACCCAAACTGGGGGAGAATTATTGCCGCTGCAGGTAGGTCAGGCGCAGATTTTGATCCTGATAAGACCAATCTTTGGCTCAAAACAAAAAAGAAGGTTGCATTATTGGAAAATGGTCAGCCGATAGAGAAAAACCTCACACAGGTAAAGCAGATGATGCGCTCAACGCACATCATAATAATATTGGATTTACAAGCCGGAGAAGCCGAAGCTACGGGCTGGGGATCTGACTTTTCTTACGAGTATGTGCGTATAAACGCTGAATATACCACCTAACTTTTTGCCTCTTTTTGAATTGATTTTGCCTATGGAATGAAATGATAGGTTCTTTCGTTTTGTAAATATAATCAACAACTTAAGAATTAAACTATTTTCATATTATGGATAAGAATGCTGATGAAATAAATGAAGCAATGCACAAAATTCCCGGTAAAATTACCGAATTACGAAAAGAGCTTGAAAATGCAAGTGCAGATAAACGTGAAAAATTGGAGGAAAAAGTGACCGAGTTAGAGAAGCAGTATGAAGATGCAACTGCAAAAATTGAAGAATTAGAAGGAGCCACAGAACAGGTATGGGATGGCTTCCATGAAAGTCTCAAGAAATCAGTAAATGAAATTGATAAGGGGATTAAGAATATCATGGACAATCTGACCTAAAACCTTATCAACATACTCCAAATAAAAAAACCTGTCAGTTTTCATTAACTGACAGGTTTTTTTGTTTTAAGAAACTAGTTTTAGCGAAAGAGCCTATTTGATAAGCATCATTTTTCGTGTTTCTGTAAATGAACCTGCTTGTAATCTGTACAGGTACATTCCAGAAGCCAAACGAGAAGCGTCAAATTGTGTGTTGTGTACACCGGCTTGAATTTCTTCATTCACCAGAACAGCAACTCTTCTACCAAGCATATCATAAACCGTAATTTGAACATGACTCGCTTCAGGCAGTTGATAGGAAATGGTAGTAGTTGGGTTGAATGGATTCGGATAGTTGGCTTTTAGAGCAAACTCAGTTGGTAATCCAAAATCTTCAGAATCATCCGCAGAAGTCACATTTCTGGACATGATGACTTCGCCGTCAGATGCTACGAACATCAAATCCAATTCGTCGCCATTTCTGTTTTGGTTTGGGTTAACAAAACCATTTGCAAGCAATACACCCGCTTCTCCGGTTACGGTTTCCAGGTCAACCACGAAACGCGCAGCCAAGTCACCATCAACGGTACGTAACTCCATTACCGTACTGGCTTGAGGTGTAATGCTTATGTATGGGCTAAACTGACCATAGGATAAAGTACCCAGTGATTCATTAGAACCCTGCTCAAAAAGTTGAACTGTTGGCGCATCAGTACCACCGTGCACAAAAATAAAATCTGTTTCGGTAGCATTATTTGCCAGGATTCGATCTTTTTCAATCACCATTAATCCGAAACTGTTATCAATTCCTTCGGGATTGTCTGCATGATTATTGGTAGCAATTCCATTGGCTACAATCACATAGCGTTTATCTGCCTCCAGTTCTGTGCTAACATCCAGGAAAGAAAATCCGGAAGCAGAAGTCAGAATACTCAAATCTATTCCAATATTCGCAGGGATTTCTAAATAGGGCGTGGCCGTACGGAAAGCCAGTTCTTCAATTACAACTTCACCATTAAGAGAAATGGCTACTTCCTCTCTTCTGGTATCATTTGCATTATGGATTATCTGTACCAGAGCCGTACCGGCCTCGTAAACACTGCGCTCAGTTACTCGTCCGCTGGAACCAGCCAAAATTAATCTTGGCTCGTCTGAACCGGTTACTAAAACAGAAACAAATTCTCTGTCAAATAATGGTAACTGTGGGGCAAAAGCCGCAAATTCAGCACCGCTATCTGCATCAGAAAATTCGAAAACAGAATTTATTGCCTCAGCGCTAAATGTGCTGCTTGGGGCAAGTGATTCAAATGGACCCAACACTTCATCATCTCCATCAATTACCAAATTTAGAGAAGCAACATCACTTACGTTTACTACGGATAGTAATGCTCCGGAAGAGATGTCAAGTCCTGCCGGTACCGGAACTTTGATAAACGTGAGTTCATCATCGTAATCAGCCAGAATGAATTGTTTTCTGACGCTTGGGTCCAGACTTATGTTGGCTTCAAAAGCTTCAGTTTCGGTTCCTGCTTCAAATACTGAAAACGAGAGTGTTTCGCCAGAAGTAACATCCAGGAAGGATGTGCCACCGATTACATCAGAAGCAACAGTATTGCCATCCAAAACGAAATCGAAGGCTTGGTTTGTGGTGTTAATAAACTGCACCATACTTCCGGCGCTTGCAGGTATACCTTCCAATAGTCCACGCGATACTTCCACCGCAGATACTAATTCACGGGAAGTGGCTCCGCCTACTGTTGCCCATCCTGCTCCTGTAAAGATCATAGAATTATCGGTTGCATTTGCCCCATTATCTGTAAGGATAGTCATTTCAGAATCGGGATGATCAAATCGGAAGGTCACGAAATATTCTTCACCGGCTGTTAATTCTACACCATTAGAAGAAATATCGAAGTGATTGAGGTACATATCCTGAATTCGGGACAAAGGCACATGAATTTCCTTGCCAAGCAGACCACCGGGCTCGCCATCCACAGATGAACGAAGAGAAACAATCAGATTTCCTTCGCCACGAACAATTTCATGAGTGTGTAAAAACGCATGAGAAGCAACGCCATCAAAAGAGGGGCTAAATTTCATAGCAGCTTGTTGAAATCCGCTAATTCGAACAGGGCCCGCATTAGGACTTAATCTATCATGATGCTGAATACGCTCTCTTTCGAAATCCAAATCTTCGTCCAGCAGCATTAAAGCAGCAGTCAATAAATCCATTTTACCGGTTCCCCAGGTTTCACTCCATTCTTCGTTGCCGGTAAAACTATCCTGGCGGGCGGCTTCTCTGAGTAAGTCGTTAATTTCTGTTGCCGTCAATTCAGGATTGATACCAAGCAAAACTGCCACTGCTCCGGTCACATGCGGTGCCGCCATACTTGTTCCGGTCAATCCCACGTGTTGCTCACCGGGTGCAACAAAAGGAGCACCCCTGCTTGAACTTGCTGAGTAGGAAGACATAATTACGAATCCCGGAGCTGCAATATCTGGCTTTTCACGATAATCCCGAGTTGGACCTCTACTACTAGAAGAAGCGATATCGCCTTGAACGGTATTGTTAAACTGATAACTGATATTCTCGAAGTTCAACCAGTTAATTTTCGACATGTAATTTCCAACTGTAATGCCCAATTCGGCATTAGCAGGAGAGGTTACGGTCATGCGATTGTCTCCACCAACTTTTCGGGTAGCTCCCATACTTTGAGAAGTGCGAAAAAGAAAAGCATTGATACGAACTTCTTCGTCACTAACATTGTCAAAAGTAAATTCCCAATCTCCAACTGCAGGTGTGTTGGCAGCTTGCCTATCCCAAATTTGAAAGAAAAACCCGCGGTCTCCATTCGTTAGCGTAGAATTGGATATGTATAAGGATCCATCTGATGAATCCCGAAGTGTATCAACGGATGATTCAAGGGCAGCGGGATTAAGAAATGTTAAGTCAGTAATTGCTCCATTTGGAGAGCTGGCTGTTACATTAATAGCAGGATTCCCACTGGCAGTGTAAGCGTCCATTTGAAAGAAATCATTACCAGCGCCACCCTGGGGATCGTATTCGGCAACTCTTATTGTGATGGATGAGGATTCTCCGGGAGCAATGATGTGTTCGCTGTGCATAAAATTCCCACCGCTGTTTCCTGCTGAGTTTACAACAACATAACCCGGATTTTGTGAGTAGTAATTGATGGCTTGCTCGTCAGGTCGCGTTCCGTCTTTTGCGCTATGTCCACCTAAGCTAAAGTTTACTACCACGGGTTTACCTAACTCATTGGATTTCATTTTTGCGTAATGAAGTCCGTTTATGATATTTGCTCCACTAAATCCTGAAGCGCCACCACGCACAACAATGAGGTCAGCACCGGGAGCAATACCGTGAAAACGATCTCCGTTGGCAGAAGCCGGACCCGCAACGTGAGAACCGTGACCATTTGTATCTCTGGAGCGTACGTTAAATTCCCCACGGAGAGCAGCATTGATTTCTTCGCGCGAGTATTCTACACCATAATCAAGATCACACTCGTAAATACCACAATCGGGTTCGCCACGTGGTGTGCTTTCGTCGCCTACAGGATTAAGTAAAACATCCCACAAGTAAAGTACTCGTGATTCCTCCGGATTGTCAGGGTTTAAGAAGTCCGGGTGAGTGATATCCATCCCAGTATCAAAAATCAGGACGATAGCACCTTCGCCATCATAAACAGTATTATTGATGCTGCCATTTAATAAGTATTGGGCGCCGGTTTCAAAAAGGCTTAAATCTAATTCCGGATAGTTCATGTGACCAGTTTCGATAAAAGAAATTCTATTATCTGAAGCCATTCTGGAAAGTTCTGAAGCCGTAACTCGAGCTGTTACAAATCCCGGCATTACTGTAAATAAACTGTTGTACTCACCACGTAGCTCTCTGGCATAGTCTGTATGGATAATGACATCAAACGACTGTTCATTATCTATGGATTTCGTTACGAAATCGAGATCATCAACCGGCCACTCCATTCTAAGTGTGCTGATTCCGTGGCGTTCGTCTGCAACAACCGCTCTTAAAAAAGGCTCGAGGCGGTTACGCTCTTCCTGACTAATATGCTGGCGAACCAATTCATGAGTTTCACCAATAAAAGTAGCTTGAGTAGAAAAGTGACGTTCCTGAGCTTCCAGGATCGCTTTTTGGATGTCATCCAGGCTGATTTCCTGAGCAAAAGCAAAAGAAATACCAAGCACAGACAGAATTACTGTCAGAGTAAATTTTTTCATACGTACGTAACATTTGTGGATAATTGAGAAATGCCGTTGAGCACGACAGAGCACAAAAACACTTATTTGGCGACCATATTGACTAATGAAAGTGTAATAAGCGTTTTAAACAGACCATCAAAATAGAATAAAAACATGTGCAAAAAAAACGCAAAAACCGTGTTTAAACTTAGTTAAGCAAGATATTGGTAGCCAAAGGGCTAGAGGGGATGGTAGTTATTTTTTTAGATTCTATCTTTTTTTATTGCTTTAAAGTATTGAGGTGTCGTATATTTGGAGTCTAAACAAAATAGGGCGATTAACTCAGTTGGTTTAGAGTGCCACCCTTACAAGGTGGAAGTCATAGGTTCGAGTCCTATATCGCCCACAATCTTACAAAGCCTTGAACGTCATTAACCAGATGTTCAAGGCTTTTGTGTTTTAAGAGGTTTTTGTTTGATGGTCGTTAAGAAAAGGTGTAAATGTGGTGCTATGGGGTAAGGGATAAGCAATTGATTACAAATAAACATTGGGTTCGAGCTTGCCTTCTGCAAGCAGGCCTGCCTGCCGCAGGCAGGTCTTGAAGTCAACAATTTTTTCATTATCAAATTTATTACTCACGCCTTCTTCACCCATTGCCACAATTCCTTGAAACTTGGCTCTTTTCCATACATCAACATAGCAGTGGCAAAGATTTTGCCTGCAACGATGCGGAAAACGTGAACCGTGAAAGCCAGTAAAACTACAGC
>SKIC01000091.1 GCA_007116685.1 Balneolales bacterium | reverse complement strand
CTCTTTAGAGATGTATGGAGGAGTCAATCCCAAACAACTCCTATCCCAAAAAGCCTCCCCTTTGGGGAGGTTTGGAGGGGTCTCTTCCGTCACTCTCATCGCAACCTCGCCTCAATCCTCTGCAAATGACTAATTGCAAAATGCCTGTCAACCGCTAAAGTATCACCCGGAGCGACATTATTATGAGTAAAAACAACCCACTCCGAAGTGTACGCTTCCGGCTCTATGTAAATCCAGTGAACAGTGCCATCAATAAGTTTGAAGACCAGAGGACGCCCATCGCGGTGGAGCATGGCACTTCTTGGTGCACGAGTCCGACCTTCAATTCGATCGGTTAAAATGCGTCCGTTTACCGTCATCCCGGCACGCAGAATTCCATCAGGATTATCAAAAACAGCCACAACCTGTCCGGTTTTTGATTCAGGATTTACGACAGGGGACACGCGCTCCACTTTTCCTGTTAGCTGACGGCCGGCGGTCGTGGTTAATTCAACGGTAAAGCCGGGTTCAACAGTTTCCAATTCGGATTCCAGTAACTCAAAACGTACTATTACCGAAGATTGATCCACCAATTTCCCAAGATCACTGCTGGCACTTATATACTGGCCCGATGACAAATTTTCTTTGGTACTTACATAACCACTAAATGGAGCTTCCAGACGTGAATAACTCAACATAAGTTCAGAGCGGTCAATTCTAATTCGACTTTGAGAAATACCCATCTGATTTTTGATGGATAGTAATTCCGGATCATCATCGGCAGGAGATTCTTCACCAAAACGCAATCTTTTTTCTATTAAAAAACGATTGTATTCCCGATTAAAATCTTCGGTTGCATCCGCCAGATCCAGGCGCCATTCTTCATCGGCAAATTGCAGGAGAACATCACCTTTAGTCACTTTTTCGCCATCACGAATGCGATGCTCCCGAATAAATCCGCTTAAACGAGGCGTAAGCCTGATTTCCTGACGTGGTTCCACAAGACCCTGAGTTTCCACATATAAATAGAGGGGTTGGTTATCCGCCAGATCAAAAACAACCATCGGCCGAATTTCAACCGATTCCCTACTCGGCGGCGACGGACGCTCGGCATCTACAGAACAAGCCGAGAATAAGAAAGTAAATATGATGATGGATGCTATGAGGTGATTTCTCATTGTATTAGGTGGTTTGTGTTGGACAAATCATAATTGGGAGCTGAGACAAATGCTCTGGCGAAGGTGTAAGAAACCCAGTTTTTCCAACCCAAACATGAATGTTTGGGTTGTGGAACCATGCATTTAGCAATGCATTTTTTGGAAATAGATTGAAATTCATAAACCCCGTCTCCGCAGGAGACATGGATGTACAGCCGGAGCATTCATGCTCTGGCGAAGAAGCGAGAATCCCAGTTGAAACATCCAAAGCATAAATGCTCTGGATGTTAATCCATGCATTTAGCAATGCATTTTTTGAGTGATGATATGATGCTACTAAAGCTAACATAGTTTAGGAATTTCCGGGCTTGGTATCAAATCCATGTTTTCTAAGCATAGCCTTCAATTCTTGCTCAATATTCCTCTTGGTATGTATTTCTTTTTGATTTTCAATGTATGATATAACGGAATTCAGGCCTGACTGACTTACAGCAAAAGCACCATACCTGCCTTGCCATCTGAAAGTGATGCCGTATTTTTTATTAATCCAATGTGAACTGGCACCTTTTATACGATGCATGCATTCTGATATGGATTTTGTCTGTGGTAACATCAGTAAAATGTGGATATGATCTTTATATCCATTTATAGCGAGAATTTGAATACCGAGTTTAAATGCTACTCTTTTTATATAATTCAATAAGTCAGGTAACAAATCGTCCGTAAGCAAAGCTTCTCTGTTTTTTGTCGTAAAAACGACATGAACCGGAATATGTACACATGCTTGATTCATTTTAATTCCTCTCCACCAAACCCCGTCTCCGCAGGAGCGAAGATGAAAGAACAGTAGCTTTTCCAACCCAAACATGAATGTTTGGGTTGGAAAACCATGCATTTAGCAATGCATTTTTTGGAAATAGATTGAAATTTATAAATCTGGTCTCCGATGGAGACATGGATACATAGCCAGAGCATTTATGCTCTGGCGAATAAGCAAGATTCATTGCCTTAACAACCCAAACTTGAAAGCTTGGGTTGTTAATCCATGCATTTAACAATGCATTTTTGAGGAATAGATTAAAATTTATAAATCTGGTCTCCGATGGAGACATGGATACACAGCCAGAGCATTCATGCTCTGGCGACAAAGCAAAATCCCTCATCCCTCCACACCTCGCTTTCTGTGTACCCAGCCAAAAATCATCGGGATAACATATAAAGTTAAAATGGTGCTTGTGATCATACCGCCCATGAGGGAAAGTCCCAGCGCCTGACGGAATTCGTAGCCGTCTCCGAAGGGCATAACCATAGGGAGGAGGCCAAGGATGGTGGTGATGGTGGTCATTATTACCGGACGAAAACGATGTCTGCCGGCTCTGTGTATGGCTTCTTTGAGATTTCCGGTTTCTTCGAGATATCGCCGCATGAAATCGACTTTCAGGATGGCGTCATTTACTGCGATTCCGGTCAGAATCAGAATTCCGAGAAAGGATAGGGTGTTTAGCCCGGTTCCGCTGATCCATAAAATTAACAGGGAGCCAATCCATGCGAATGGAACTGAAAACATGATGATGAGTGGATATCTCAGATTCTCGTATTGCACGGCCAGAATGGTGTAAATCAATAAAACGCTGATTAGCAGAAGGCGGGCCATATCACGGATTAGATCATCCACCTGAATAGCCAAACCTGAGACATTTACGGTGAGGCCGGTTTCCTGGGTAAATTCCTGAATTTCCTTGAGGATTTCATTTTTATTGCGATACCAGTCCGTCAATTGCAAATCGCTCTCAAAACTCAGCACAGGAGTTTGGTTGATGCGCTCGAATTGCCCGGGCTCCGGAACGCGCTCCAATTGTGCAAGCTCGGTAAGCGGAATGGAACGGCCTTGATGCGGAATGCGGAGCTGTTCCGGGGAAAAGTGCGTTCGATCCTGTGAAAATAAACGAATATCGATAGTTTCATCATCTCTGATCCATTCACTAAGTAAATTTCCCCTCGCTGTGGATTCCAAAAAGTTGATCACATATCGCTCAGGAATATTGTAGTGCAGCATCCGGTCTGAATTAAAGCGAATCAGCCAGGTATCCACCGTTTCAGGATATTGGAGGCTCAATCCGCCCCAGCCACGCTCTTGGAATCTTTGAGTGAGATTTTCGGAGTGTAATTCAGCCTGTTCACGATCGCGTCCGGTGATATGAACGACTACTGCCGCTCCCTGCTGACCCAGTAAATGCTCAAAAACTGGCAAACTGCTCATGGGAGTGAGCGCCCATTGTGGCCGTTCCGAGACATATTGTGTAACCCGCTCTCTGACTTCACGGGCATGAGCATCGGAACGCACCGGAATTTCTATAGTGAATTTGTTCAAGCCTTCTTCAGCCAGACGCATCAGATTACTTTGGTCTGTGTAGCCGCCTAAAATCAGAATTCCACCATCGGTGAGGGGCGCGATTTGCTCTTTAATGGCAAGTGCCGCCTGCTGTGCTGTGGGGATGGCTGTATTTCCCGGGAGTTGCACACGATAGCGGACGGTGGTTTCTTCGGCGTCGGGAAGCATCGTTTTGGGAATGTTGACAAAAGCCGTAACCGCCAGAACGCAAAGCGCAAAAATCATCACAAAAACAGGAACAGGCCGCTGCAAGGTGTAGTCAAGACTTTGCTCATAACCGTTGCGCACGGAGGACAACATTCTGGTAAAAATAGTGGGAGAGCTGTCTTCCTCTGACCGGGCACGGAATTGCACAACCAACACAGGAAGCACAGCCAGTGCTGTAAGCAGCGAAGCCAGCAAACTAATAGATAATGTGAGCGCCTGATCCCGAAAAAATGCGCCTTCAAATCCACCCAGGAAAACCAGCGGGAGAAAAACAGAAATGGTCGTAAATGTGGAAGCCGTAACAGCCAGTGCAATTTCTCTTGTTCCTTTATCGGCGGCGGCAAGCAGGGAGCGGCCTTTTCTGTGGCGATTGATATTTTCGAGAACAACGATGGCATTATCCACCAAAAGCCCGATTCCCAAGGTGAGACCGCTCAGGGAAATGATATTCAATTGAATATCCAGAAGATACATCACGAAAAAAGTGAGAAAAATACTGGTTGGAATGGCAATTCCGATGGTGAAAGGAGAGCGTGGATCATTCAGAAAAACAAAAAGCACAAAAAAGGCGAGGACACCGCCAAGAAGCAGGGTTTGCAGCAGATTCCGGATGGTGTTATCCACATATGTGGCCGTTTCGCTGAGCACCGTGATTTCAATTCCGGGAAAGGAAAGCCGTAATTCATCAAGAACGGGCAGGAGCGTGTTGTACACTTCCACCATATTGCTGCCGAAATCTTTTTTTACCAGAACCGTGAGAATGGTATTGCCATCCAGCATGGCAAATGAGGTGGGGTCGCGCTCTCCAAGGCGAATTTCAGCCACATCTTCCAGACGCAGAATTCGTCCTTTGCCAATTCGTGCGATGGGCAGGCGATGAATATCATCCAGATTGCGAATGCGGCTTTCAATTTTCATGGCGTAACGATACCAGCCATCCTGCAATTCTCCGCTTGCTGTAAACAAATTGGCTTCCTGAATGCGGTTTTCAATTTCAGAAATGCGAATTCCATAGCGGTCTGCCAGTTGGGGATGATATCGAATCTGAACTTCGGGTACTACCGCACCTACCATTACGGCTTGAGCGATGCCGTCTTCCTGTTCAAGGCGGCGGGTAAGAATCTGATCGGTCCATCGCTTGAGTTCAAGTTGCGTTTCAAAATCCAGAGATTGTTGTCCGGCAGGAGTGATGCCCAAAACTGCAACAGGCTCATCGGATGGATTGGAATACACCACCTGCGGCCTGCCGGCTTGCTGAGGCAGGGCAAAACGAATTTGATCCAGTTTCTCACGCACATTCAGAAAAGCCAGATCCATATTTGTGCCCCAGTCGAATTCCAGAGATATAAAACTCATCCCTTGTCTGGAAAAACTGTGAGAACGGCGCAAATTTGGAACCGTATTCAAAATGGCTTCCAGCGGCTCATTGATGCGCGTTTCAATCTCGCGGGCAGAAGCGCCGGTGTACTCCGTCCTGACCATCAGGCTTGGGGCATCTACATCAGGCAGAAGGTCAACCGACAGTTCATTCAGGGCAATCCAGCCAAAAATGAACGTAGCCAGAACGAGCATTAGGGCTGTTATAGGGCGATTAAGAAGCACGATTTAAGAGGAAATAAATTAAGATAACACAAGGAAAATAAAGGATAAAAAAACCACACTGCCGCGAATATAGGCGCAGAAAATGTAAAAGCAAAGACGGGTGAAAATGAAAACGGCCTTAGAGAATGAAATTATTGAGATTGTGGGTATTGGGTTGAAAATGATCTACGAATTTTTACTGAATTTACTAGGTAGAAATACTGATTTTAAAATTCTTCAAGGCAGGAAGAATAGTGTTATGTTAATATGTATCAAATACTTATGTTGGGAATAAGCTAAAGGGTTTGAAAAATACTTACGCTTAAGTATTGTTTTTTTTTCTTATGAGTATTGTTGCTGGCGCAAGCTGCCTGAGAATGGGTGGGTTGTGAAAAATTTAAACATAAATTAACAAGGAAAATAAAAATGAAATTAACTGCAAAGTTAGCAGCAACTCTTATTCTAGGTATAGTTGCATTCTTATCAATTGAGTCATTTGCTGAAGCAAATGGTTGT
>SKIC01000240.1 GCA_007116685.1 Balneolales bacterium | reverse complement strand
GGTGCAAACCTAAACCATCAATCCCGTGATGGAAATACCGCTTTACTCTGGGCAGCGTTCCGTGGTAATGAAGATTCCGTAAAAAAACTCCTCGAAGTTGGTGCCGATACAGAAATTGGTACCTTGTCGGGATCTACGGCGCTGCATGCGGCTACTATCAGAGGTTATCATTCTATTGTGGAAGCCTTGCTTGAAAGCGGTGCTAGCGTAAATCATTCGGATAATAATGGCGTTTCTGCACTGATGTTTGCGGCAGCAAGAGGCGATGAAAGCATAGTTCGTTTATTAATGGCTCATGGTGCAAATGTTGGTCATACCGATCAAAATGGTGAAAGTGCCAGAGATTGGGCTCGTGAGCGTGGACATACTGCGGTAGCTTCTTTGCTTCAGTAAACTTTTGTCTGATAGATTCTTAAAAGCCGTCTGAATTTCAGATGGCTTTTTTTATTTTGAACACTATGAAAATTCTAGGAATTGAATCCTCTTGTGATGAAACCGCAGCCTCGGTTTACACGGATTCCGGTTTATTATCCAACGTAATTTCCTCTCAGGAAATACACAAGGCTTTTGGTGGCGTAGTACCGGAATTAGCCTCACGGGCTCATGATGATATCATCGCTGATATCGTGGCAAAAGCTTTGGAAAGAGCCAACCTGACTATCGATGATATTGATGCTATCGCTGTTACTCAGGGCCCGGGTTTGATGGGAGCCCTGCTGGTTGGAATGTGTTTTGCGAAAGGATTGGCCTTGCAATCCGGCAAACCGATTATTGGGGTGAATCATATTGATGCACACATGTACGCCAATTTCATTGAGAACAAACCAAAATTTCCATGTGTAAGTCTGGTGGTTTCTGGCGGACATACTCAGCTAACTTTGGTTGAAGGGCCTTTCAAACATACTTTATTGGGAAAAACAAGAGACGATGCTGCCGGGGAAGCTTTTGACAAAACCGGAAAAATTCTTGGATTACCCTATCCCGCCGGGCCGGAAATGGATAAAATAGCCAAAGAGGGAAATCCCAAAGCGTTTTCTTTTCCTCGCGCAATGATTAAGGATGGTCTGGATTTTAGTTTTTCAGGTTTAAAAACGGCCGTATTGTATCACGTGCGGGATCATGCCGGTGAAAATCTAGATGTGTATTTAAAAGAGAATCTACCTGATTTATCTGCTTCCATTTCTGAAGCCATAACTGATGTGTTGGTGAAAAAGCTGGAGCGTGCAGCTATAGAGCATAAAGTGCCAGATATTTTAATTTCGGGAGGCGTTTCAGCAAACAGTATGTTGCGTGAAAAAGCAAAGAAAATGGCTAAAAAACGAGGGTTTTCTCTTCATATCCCAAGCCTGGCTTACTGTACAGACAACGCCGCAATGATAGCAGTAACAGGATTCATGAAAGCGCAGGCCGGTCTGTATGACGATTTGGATATGAGACCTTTCGCCAGATACGCTTTGTAAAGCCTCCTTGTAGATTATTATGATATTTCCTCAGGATGTACGTTATTTACAGAAGGAGGAAAGATTATGTGCCCATTATCAGATATACCCATTACTCAGAAAATAGATGCCATTCGTCAGCAACTACCGCAAAAGAATTCGGAGTTGCCTAAAGAGAGACGTAATCAGGCAAAGAGTAAATCTGATAGAGACGAGGAGTCCAGGCGTGGGTCTCAAAAAGCCGAAGAGGATAATTCTCAGCCAACTAAAGCCAAGCATTATAATAAGGGCAAAAATGTAGATATCAGTATTTGATACTTACCCGTTTAGCCATTTTGAGAATTCCTGAATCGCCTTGCCTCTATGGCTGATTTCGTTTTTTAGGCTTTTACTCATCTCCGCAAAGGTTTCCTGATATCCATCCGGCATGAAAACGGGATCATATCCAAAACCTTCATTACCACGCCTTTTTCCGATGATTTGTCCTTCGCAAACTCCCTGGAAAGTCAAATGTCCGCCTTCAAAAGGATACAAAACCAAGACAGTACGAAACCGAGCCGTTCTTCTGGTTTGCGTGGCCATTTCGGCTAAGAGTTTAACGATATTTTTTTCAGGCGTGGCGTCCGGATCAGAATATCTTGCGCTATGAATTCCGGGTTTGCCATTCAGAGCATCTACTTCAAGTCCGGTATCGTCGGCAAGGGCGATTTTGCCGGTATGTTCAAAGGTAGCCTTGGCTTTAATGAGCGCATTTTCTTCCAAGGTAGAACCGTTTTCTTCAGGATCAGGCAAATGGGGATAATCACGTTTCGAGAAAACGGAAATGCCCAAAGGCAAAAGCAGATTTTCAAACTCTGCCAGTTTGCCTTCGTTGCCGGTTGCAATTACTAACTCAGTTAGTTTTGACATTTCAGGAAAGATTTAAAATCAAAAAACTATGGCACTTTAGGGATATGACTCATGCGTAGCATTTCCTCGTAGCGATCCATGATTTTGTATTCGCTGAGTTCTTTGAAGTTGTTAGGACCAAAATCCTCAACACAGAAACTAGCCATTACAGAACCGAAAATTACCGCACGGCGTAAGTTCTCAGGGGAGTGATCTTTGGTGCGTGCAAGCCATCCGGTAAATCCACCAAGAAAACTGTCTCCGGCTCCTGTTGGGTCGTAAATTTCACTGAGGGGATAAGCTGGAGCCGCAAATACACCTTCGTCGCTGAATAGCTGTGCACCGTGCTCACCTTTTTTGATGATTAAAATGGATGGACCCATTTTTCGAATATCTTCGGCTGCTCTGATTAGATTCACCTGATTGGTCAATTCACGAGCTTCAGAGTCGTTAATAATGAGAACATCCACGCGTTTTAAAGTTTTTAGCAGATCTTCTTTGGCGCCGGAAATCCAAAAATTCATGGTATCGCAAATTACCAAATCCGGTGTGCTTACCTGATCCAGAACTTTGAGTTGTAATTTCGGATCGATATTTCCAAGGCAAACATATCTGCTACCGATATAGGCATCCGGAATTACAGGGTCGAAATTTTCAAAAACATTGAGTTGGGTATCGAGCGTATCTCTGTTGTTGAAATCATCGTGATAACGGCCTTTCCAGAAAAAAGTGCGTCCGCTTTGATCAATTTTAAAACCCTCAAGATCGATATTGCGAAATTTGAAAAGTTCCAGATCCTTTTCGTCGAAATCTTTACCAACGGTTCCGACAAGGCGAACAGGGTTTGCAAAAAAACTGGAAGTGATGGAAATATACGATGCAGAACCGCCCATAATTCGGTCTGTTTTGCCCATTGGAGTTTCAATTCCATCATAGGCAACGGAGCCAACAACAAGAACGCTCATATTTACTATATTTTTGATAAGTGGAATAAAATAAATTGCCCTAAAGGTAAGCAGGTTCACATGATATTAAAAACGAGGTTTATTTAGTTATGGCAGGCAGATATCCGAATTTTGACTACAAAAAATTGGACAAAGTGATTCATAATCGATTGCGATTAGCCATTTTGTCCTCATTATATCGATCAGATGAAGTAGATTTTGTTTCTCTGAGGAATGCTGTGTCAGCTACGGATGGCAATCTGAGTGTTCAATTAATGAATCTGGAAGATGTTGGATATATCGTTACTAATCGCACAGTGTACAAAACTCGCCTACAGACAAATGTGGCACTTACTAACGAAGGGAAGCTGGCCTTGAAAAAGTATAAAAGCCTGTTAGAAAACTGGTTGCAAGGCTTATAATTAAAAGCCCTTGATAATAAGTGATAGTTTAGATGCCGCGCTGTCCAATTCTTTAGAGTGAGCTGCAAGTTGATTGGCATATTCCAGATTGGCATCAGCCATTTCGGATGAAGAACGAATAGCGGGCTCAATTTCAGCAATTATAGTACGTGATTCCTGAATCTTCCTTGCTTGCTCTTCGGAAGTTTCAGCAACATTTCTGGTTATTTCGCCAACCTCAGTGATTACGTTTTGAAGGTTTTCAAATACTGTTTGTACTTTTAGACTCGCTTGTTGTCCTTCGTTTACATCTTCCTGATTTTTATACAAAATGTTTGTGGTTTCTCGAGCTGCATCAGAAGTTTTTAAAGCCAGATTTCGAACTTCTTCTGCAACTACTGCAAAACCAGCTCCGGCTTCACCTGCCCGAGCGGCCTCAACGGAGGCATTTAATGCAAGAAGGTTGGTTTGAAAAGATATATCCTCAATAGTTTTTGTAATCTTGGTAATTTCATCTGCACTTTTTGCGATTCGCTGTACAAGTGCATCCATGATCATTAATTCCTGATAACCCTCTACCGATCCTAACTCTGCCCTTTCCGTGGTGTCTTTACTAGAAGCGGCATAGGACATGTTCTTTTTGCTCGATTCTTCAAGTTGATCAAAAAGGTTACGCAGGTTTTCAATAGTGGATAATTGATCTTGGCTATTTTCAGCAACTTCTTTACTTCTCTCTCGTGTTTCTTCTGAATCTGTGAGAAGCATAGTTCCGGTATTACGGACTGATTTTGCTTGCCTGCGCAAAGGATGAAGTACAAATCTCCCTACTAATTCCAAGAAAAATACAGATAACAATCCCCATGTTCCATAAGAGGCGATTATAGCATAAAGGCTTCCTTCATAAACAACATGAGCTATGTAAACAGCTAGCATCGCTGTATAGACCAGAGGGGCTGTGAATATCACAAATCGCATTACGATATTTCGTCGATTTACAAGATATATCAAGGATATACCAAGAAAGAGCAATATTGATAATGCGATTATAAAGACAAAAAAATCCGGTAAGCCCCACATAAATTGCTAACTCCTAAAATTAATTATCTGTATTCAAACCGTTGGAACCCAATAATAATTAGATTATTTGATATTATTTTAAACTCCCAAATCAATAAAAAGTATAGCTATGCTGAAATAAATCAATAACCCGGTTGCATCCATAATTGTTGCAATTAAAGGACTACTTGCAACTGCAGGGTCAATCTTGAAAAAAGTGAGCATGAATGGCAGCAAAGTTCCAACAATATTGGCAACTACAATTATGGAAACCATGGTTAACCCCACAATTATGCCTATTACTGTACCACCGAAAAATATTCCAAGAACATAACAAGCCGCACCCATCACAATACCAAGAAAGACGCCCACAAGCATTTCTTTACCCGTGGTCATAAGCCAGTTTGATAATTGTACATCATCAATCGCAAGTGCCCGAACCATAAGTGTGGCAGCCTGGGCTCCGGCATTTCCGGCAGATCCAATCAGAAGGGGAATAAAAAATGCTAAAGCTATGGCCGTTTCAAGCACTTCTTCGTAAGCGGCAATTACTCCGGACGACATTAAGCTGACGAGTACCAAAATCAACAACCAGCCAATTCTTTTTGTGAACAGCTGCCAGATACTGGTTTCCCGATAGGTTTTTTCGAGTGGCGCAACGGCGGCTGTTTTGTGGAAATCCTCTGTGGCCTCTTCTTCAGCTACGTCGAGAACATCATCCACAGTTATAATTCCGACCAGAATTCCTTCAGAATCCACTACAGGAAGTACGAATTTGTCATAACGCTGGAAAACCTGAACGGCAATCTCCTGATCATCAGTAGCACTTACTGACACGAATGTGTTATCCATGATATCTTCTACAAGTTTATCAGGGTCGGCCAGGATAAGCAGTTTCAACTCCAGGGCATCAAGTAGTTTCCAGGATGAATCGGTTACGTAAATATTATTCAGCGTTTCGGAGAACTTGCCCATTTTTCGGATATGCTGAATGGCATCACCAATTCGCCAATGTGGACGCACAGCAACATAATCCGGCGTCATAAGTCGCCCGATACTCTCTTCCGGATAACCCAAAAGTTGGCGGGCTTCTTTCAAATCTTCCGGACTAAGTAAGTTCAGTAATCGCTGTGTGGCCTGCCCGGGTAGTTCACCAAATAATTCCGTACGATCATCCGGACGGATGTTAGCGAGTAGGTGGCGGGTTTCCTCATCAGACATTTCCAGCAAGAGAGCATTTTGCTGTTCCGAATCCAATTCTGCAAATACCTGAGAGGAAGTTTTTCTCGGTAATAATCGAAAAAAGACAACACGGTCTGCCTTATCCAGGCTCATTAATAAATCTGCAATCTCCGGATTAGGCCAATCCTCAATAATCTCAAGCAGCTCCTTCCATTTTGCTTCTTGAATGAGTTCGGTTATTTCTGGTTGTAAGAGATCACCAATCATAGTGTAAGTTTTTGTAATTTTGCTATTTGGATGGTGTTAGATTTAGAATTAATCACTTTCTAATGAGGAGAAACTGAATAATTCGCTTGGGCAACATACGAATTAGAGCCGCAACCACAATCCATCGTTTCGGGACATAGACCATTTTTTCCTTCTTTTCTATGGCTGATAAAATTTGTCGAGCAGCTAATTCAGGCCCACAAACCCAAAACATATCTTTTCTGGATTCAGTTAGGGGAGTTAGTACAAAACCAGGCTTAATATCCGTGAGATGAATGGGAGCATTTTTGTGGATGAGTTTCAGCCGAATGCCTTCCATGTAGAGACTTACAAATGCTTTTGACGCATTATAAACGGCCGAGCCCGGATTTGGCAGAAGAGAAGCCACAGAAGAAATACTGACGATATGCCCTGAGCCTTGCTCTTGAAAATAGTGATAGGCAAAATTAAGCATGGCGCTAAACCCTGTTATATTTACGTCAATAACATATTTCTCGCTCTCCCACTCAAAGGTTTTGTTATTATTGGTAAGCCCTGCATTCAGAACGATGATGTCCATTCCACCAAGTTGGGCTATAAGCTTTTCTAATTGTTTTTGTGCATCATCAAAACGAGTGACATCCATCTCAATAAAACTACTCTTGCCGGGGAGATTTTTTGAGATAGCTTCGAGCTTATCCAAACTTCGGGCCGCCAATCCTACCTCGTAGTCGGCTTGGCTCATTTCTTCAGCTAGAGCTTTGCCAATCCCTGTTGAAGCTCCAATAATTATTGCTTTTTTAGCCATTGCCTTGTTTTAGAGTTATCGCATATTCTGGAAGAATATAAGTTCTGCAATGGGCATAAAAAAACTCCGATGCTAAGCATAGCGGAGTTTTTAAAAGAAATTTTTGAACATGGCGATTAAATGCCATGTTTGCTTAAATCGACTTATGGTAATTGTAAAGCAGGAACACGGCGCCTGGCGAATTCAAATCCACCGAAAAGCACAGCGCTGTAAATCAAAGTGCCGGCTAATGTGTAGTGGAAAAACGGGATGGCAGCCACGTAGCAGCTTATTAGTCCGGCCCAGGTTAGTGGGTAGTAAGCGCTGGTTAGCCAAACGCCAAAATTAGTTAGGATGTAAAACAAAACAGAGCTACCAATTGCTCCTCCTAAAACCGTTCCTGCAGTAACTTTCCCTGCCATTTTTGTACCCAGAAAAATCGTAATGATAAAAGCTCCGTACACGAATGCCATAGTGCCATGAAATCCTAAAAACAGATCAGAGATAAACATTGCACCGAGAGTTACAACGTAGGCCATTCTTTTGTCAGCGAAGAATGCACCACCAAAAAGAGCCATAGCTGCGATAGGTGTGAAGTTAGGCGGATGCGGGAGAAAACGAGCCGCAGCAACCAATAAAACAATTACTAATAAAATTAAAAATCTCGGTTTTAACATGGGAAGATGAGTTTGAGAGGTAGGATTTTGCTTGGCTAAGATAAAAGATTTAATCAAAATAAGTAATCTGCTTATTCAAATGTTCCGGGTGCTCCAAATGTATTTGTCGCTTTGAAGACCTCTGGTCCCGGATCCCAGTATATGGTTAATTCATCACTTGCTGCCCGACCTTCTTGATCAACTAAAACAACGCTTAAAAGCTGAACTGAAGCAGAATAGTAGTTTTCATCAAAAAACTCATTGAGCTTTATAGCATAGCCGTATTCGGCTCTTACTTGACTTACCAACGCCATTCCATACTCGTTGTGCATTGCTTCCGTGGTCATGATAAATACCGGTTTTATGGATTGCGTAGTATCACGGTAAATAATTAATCCACTAACTTGTCCGGAGAAGCCTCGTTCTTTGAGGCGGGAGTCGATTTCGGGTAAATTAGAGTCTGTACGAATTACAATATGCTCAGCTATTGTATCGGCAGTAATGTCATCATTAAAAACTTTGAGACCATAATCTTGTGGAAAACTGGCGATAACCTCACTTTTGGTTGCGCCTCGTGCTCTGGAGTTTACCAGTGTTTGAGCCAGTGGGTCTTCTTTGCCATAAAACTCAAGAGCAAGTTCACTTTCCAGAATTGGTTGCGGCAAAGTTGCTTCCGGTCCGTCTGTTGGAGTGCGCAAAATGAAAAGTATTGCCACAGAGAAAATGACAATCATTACTGCGAAGCCAATTACAAGTTTTTGAAGCGTTTCAGTATTCATCGATCTTAAGTTTTGTAATGCTATTATGTGGAACACAAACTACATAATATTAGCCTGCGAATCTGCCCAAAAAAGAAAGCCCGTAATCTTCTGACTACGGGCTTATAAAATTATGAAATAATTTTGATTAAGAAGGGCTGTGAAGTAATTCGAGTAAAATTTCAATATTTACCGTATTTCCAACCACACCTGTTTCAGCCCAGCTTCCGGTTCCAACACCAAAATCGTTACGAAGCAGGCTGTATTCTGATTTGATTCCTGCAACCAAAGTATTTTCACGCATCGGATGCTCCATCATTCCTAAAAACTGAAAGGGTAGTTCAATTTCTTTGGTGACATCGCGGATGGTTAGCGAGCCATGTGCTATGAAACTATTTTCGCCGTCTTGTGTGATGCGGTCGCTTACAAAGCGCATGGTAGGCCATCTTTCGACTTCAAAAAAGTCTTCGTTTTGTAGGTGAGCATCTCTTCTAGCATTTCTAGTGTCAACGGATGCAACCTGAATGGTTACGTCAACACTACTATTACCGAGGTCTTCAGGATTGAAGTAGATCTCGCCTTCGTATTCTGAGAAATGTCCCGGAACCGGAGTGAAAAAGTGACGAATGGTAAAGTTTACGGCACTGTGCACCGCATCTATGTTCCATTTCATGCCTTCGCTATGGCCATGATTATCGTTGGCTAAAGCCGGATTTGTGAAAAGAAGAACTAGACTGATTAGTAATAAAGATTTCATTGTTATCTGTGTTTTGTGAGTTGTAAATGCAGAGAAAAGGCTCTTGAACTAGTCATTAGTTCCTTTGATTTAGCTTTCTGTCAAATTCATAATCTGTATTAAGAAAAAATGGCTTGAGACATGTGCTAAAGAGATGAAAAAAATCTAAAGATCGTGATTTATATGGCCTCAGAGCTCTTGAGGAACGTGATGGAATTTTAACCCCTTGATTTATTAAAACCTGAGAAAACGTCAGGAAAAAAGAATTTTTCGAAAATAAAATGAGATTCTTTAGGTTATAGAGTTAGTAAATAATAATTAATAAATTCGTATATATATGTTTTTTAGAAGTATAGCCATTTTTGTGGTAGCCTTTTTGTTCGTTGCAATCAACGCAAATGCTCAATTTGATCAACAGGATGTTACACCTGCCTCTTTAAGTGATGATGAGATTATTGAATTTGTAGATATCTACATTAAGCAATCAGAAATTGAGCAGCAGGCTCAAATGCAAATGATTAGTGCAATTGAAGAAGAAGGATTAAGTTTAGATCGTTTCCAAGAGATTATTCAGGCTACCCAAATGGGTGGAGAAGCAGATGCTACGGAATCTGAATTAGAGAAATTTCAGAATTGCATGGCAGAAATCACGGAAATTGAACAAGAAATGATAGGTAAAGTAGAAGAAATGATTGTTGCTGAGGGAATGACCATGGAGCGCTACGAAGAAATCTTCACCATTATTAATTCTGATCCTGAAACTATGCAAAAAGTCCAGGAAGTTCTTATGCAAAGAATGCAGGAAGCTGAAGGATAAAACCTCATCGCTCACATTTTAAAGCCTGTCAGAGTCGTCTGATGGGCTTTTTTATTTTGCCAGACTTGTGAACGGATTACTTTTGTTTCGGAATCGCCAAGGTAGTAAAGCATCCTCTCCGGCATAATCTACGCCAACTCTTGGGGAGGCCAATATTTCTGAACTTTGGATTTTATATCCATCATCTTCCAGCCAAATATGGGAATCGTATAATGGGAGCTTGTTGTCATTCAGCGTTATTCCCAAAGCCTTACTAACGATACCGGGCCCGCCACCTGTGCTTCTTTGAAGCTTCTTTTGCCCGCGCCTTTCTAAGATGATATCAACACCCGTGAGTGGTTCTATTGCGCGTATGAGTACGGCGTGTGGAATATTTTCAGGACCGGTAATAATATTGAATAGATTGTGAATGCCGTAACATAAATACACGTAAGCAAAACCGCCTTCTGCAAACATGATTTCCGTTCTATCTGTTCTTTTGTTTAGCCAGGCATGTGAGGCTCGGTCGCAAGTACCGTCATAAGCCTCAGTTTCTACAATTCGCCCCGAGGTAATTTCGCCTGATTTATTTTGCGTAACCAAAATCTTGCCCAGTAAATCCCTTGCAATAGAAACTACATCGTCATTCAGATAATATGTTTTTGGAAGTATCAGGCTTCTTGTTTTTGCTTTATGAACTGCCATTGTTCGTCAAGTTCGGTATCCATATAAGCTTTGGCAAATGTACTTGATATCACAAAAAGAGCGGCGGTGTAGAAAACCCAGACGCTAAGAATAATCAAAAATGTATAGCTTTGATAAAGATTTTGATAGGTCCTGAAAGCGTAATCGAAATAAATACTTACAGCATATTTTGCCACTTCAAATAAGAAGGTATAGGTAAAGGCACCAACTACGGCTACATCCAGGCTAATTTTCCTTTCCGTTAAAAATCGGAAAATCACAAAGAAGAGCAAGAATGTGATAAACAGTGGGACAAATAGCGTAAATAATTCAAAAGCCCAATCTACCTGAAAGGATATCTCTGTATATGGGATGTTAATCTCATTAAATGTAATTACCGATAAGGCCGATAGAACCATACTGAAGAAAATGAATACACCACCAATTAGTCCGAAAACGAAGAAATTATAAACCATTTCTTTGAATGGATTTGCTCGGTCTTCAAGGTCGAAAACTTGAAAAAGAACATGTTTGAGGCAGGAAAACAGCGCTAGTGAGGTAAGTACCAGGATTCCAAAACCGATAATCCCAAAGAATCCACGTCGTTGAATTATAGGGTTTACAAAGCGTTCTATCACAACGGCAGAATGCTCCACATTTTCCTGAAGTAAGCCAGGAAAATATTCGCTGGCATATCGTGAAATTTCCGACATAGCTGCTTCGTGAGAAAGTATAAAGCCCACTATCGAAACCATCAAAAGCGCAAAAGGAACAAAAAAGATGAATAAGTTAAACGTTATAGCAGAGGCATTGAAGAATACATCTTTATGAATAAGATGCTCCAAAAATTTTTTCCAAAAGTCTCTCTGAAAGAGGATAAGAATTTTCACAATGTCTGTATTGCCTATTCATTTATTGAAGACTTTGTAATTCCTTCGTTTTCAATCCCGCGCAAAAATCTAGATTTTACAAAGCCTTATCGTATTAAGATATTAGACGCAATTCTAATGAAATTCAAGAGATAAATTCAGCATGATGATTTAGCATAAATATGCAGGTTTGAGAGGAGCACACGGCGTTGTATCTTTAAGCCCCAATTGAAATTTCGAGTGTAATATGAGTAAAGCGACTAAGAAAACCCCATTAATGCAACAGTATGAGGATATTAAAGCACAATATCCCGGTACTGTTTTATTATTTAGAGTGGGGGATTTCTACGAAACGTTTTCTGATGATGCTATTTTGATAAGCAAAGAGCTTGGTATTACACTCACCAAGCGAAATAACGGTGGCGATCAAACACCACTTGCAGGCTTCCCTTATCATGCCCTTGATTCTTATCTGCCGAAATTAGTTAGAAGAGGAATACGGGTTGCGGTTTGCGACCAGGCTGAAGACCCAGCCTCAGCTAAAGCCCGTGGTAGCAAGATTGTTGACAGAGAGGTAACCGAGGTTGTAACACCCGGCGTTACCATGTCTGACAAAGTGCTTGATCAGAAGCGAAATAATTATGTCTGCGCCATTCATTTTGCCGGAAGCACCGTTGGCGTTTCGTTTTCGGATATTTCAACGGGCGAGTTTGCGCTTTGCCAATTAGATAAAAATGAATTGCGCACTTTCCTACCCTCCATTTCTCCTGCTGAAATTATCCTCCCGAAAAAGTTTAAAGGAAATCTCCCGGAATCTGTTAGTGGCTACAACCTGACCTGGTTGGATGATTGGATTTTTGAAGGTGATTATGGTTATCAATTATTAGTAGATCATTTCAAAACCCATTCCCTGAAAGGTTTTGGAGTTGAAGGATTGGATTTTGCCCAGACGGCTGCCGGCGCTTTGTTGCATTATGTGAGCGAAAATCAAAAAGCAGCACTATCTCAACTACGTGGTTTGTATGTATTCGAAAATGCCGAGTACATGATGCTGGATCAAGCCACGAAGCGCAATCTTGAATTAATTACCAGTATGCAGGAGGGAGGAAGTGAGGGTACTCTCATTTCTATTTTGGATGAAACCTGCACGGCCATGGGCGGACGTCTTTTGAGAAAATGGCTGATGCAACCGCTTAAAAATTACAGACAAATCACAGATCGTTTGAATGCTGTTGAGGCTCTGTTTATTAATCACAGTTTGCGAAGTGATTTGAGAGATGAATTGGATCAGGTTGGGGATTTAGAGAGATTGATTTCCAAGATTTGTATAGGCCGCGCAAATCCCAGAGATGTTTATCAATTAGGACTTTCGCTTAGACAAATACCGAAAGTAAAAATGCTTCTTGCTAACATAGAGGAGCCTTTAATTGCGAAATCAAATGAGCGGATTCATTTATTGACGGAATTACAGGAGCGTATTTTTTCTTCTTTACAGGAAGATCCTCCGGCTAATACCAGAGATGGCGGATTTATGCAGGAGCATTTTTCCGAAGAGTTGGCTGAAGTCCGTGACATTGCGCGCAATGGCAAGTCCTATATCGCAAGAATACAGCAGGGGATGATTGAAGAAACTGGTATTTCTTCATTAAAATTGGGCTTCAATAAAGTTTTCGGATATTACATTGAGGTCACAAATGCTCACAAAGATAAAGTGCCTGATTATTTCATCCGCAAGCAAACTCTTGTTAATGCAGAGCGCTATATAACGCCTGAATTAAAGGAAATTGAGGAGAAAATTTTATCTGCTGAAGAACGTATGACCACTCTCGAGCAAGAGTTATTTCGTGAATTGCTTCTTTATGTGGCTGATTTTGCCGGCGAAGTTCAGGAAATTGCTCAGGCGCTTGGTGCTCTAGATTGTTTGCAATCCCTGGCTGATGTGGCATATCGCTATAATTATTCTAAGCCTAAGATTTCTCAGGACGATGAATTGGATATCAAAGGTGGCCGACATCCTGTTGTGGAGCGTACGCTACCCGAAGGTGAGCCATTCATTCCAAATGATATACACTTGAACAATCATGACCGGCAAATTATGATTATCACCGGACCGAATATGGCGGGTAAGAGTATTGTGCTGCGTCAAACCGGTTTGATTGTTTTATTAGCCCAGATCGGCTCCTTTGTTCCGGCAAAATCAGCCACCGTGAGCATCGTGGATAAAATTTTCACCAGAGTAGGTGCTTCTGATAATCTCGCCGCCGGGGAGAGTACTTTCTTGGTGGAAATGAACGAAGCCGCTAATATTCTGAATAATGCTAGTCCGCGTTCGCTAATTTTATTAGATGAAGTTGGTCGTGGCACCAGTACATTTGATGGGCTTAGTATTGCTTGGTCTTTGGCGGAATATCTGCATAATCAATCATCGGTTGCCGCTAAGACCCTTTTTGCCACGCATTATCATGAATTGAACGAGCTGGAAAGTTTGTATGAGCGCATTATTAATTATAATGTGCAGGTTAAGGAGCATAACGGCAAAGTTATCTTTTTGCGAAAACTTGTGCCGGGCGGCGCTGACCACAGTTATGGAATACAAGTAGCATCGATGGCCGGTTTACCGGAGATTGTGGTGAGCAGGGCGAAAGAGGTTTTAAAGAATCTGGAATCACACAGTTTGGATATCACCAACAAGAACGGAACTTTGGAAGCCGGAGCCCGTGCCAAGAAAGCTGCTGCGCAAGAAGCAACCAAAAATATTCAGCCTCAGGCACCCATAGCACAAATGTCGTTATTCCAGGCAGAGATTGACCCAAATCTGGAAACCATTCGAAATAAACTGGAAGGCTGTGACCCTAATCGCATGACTCCGATTGAGTCTTTATTGTTAATCACGGAATTAAAAAGGCTGACTCAAAAATAAAAAAGGACTAACAGGTTATTGATAAAAAATTATTTGTCATTCTTTCACGAACAAGATTATATTCAGGCTATTGCATAAGTATGAATGATTATTCCTTATAATTGTGCTAAATAATTTTATCTGTCTATAAAAGATCTGAACGCTAATTGATATCGGAGTACAAATGAAACAACAAATAACACGATTTGAAAAATCTACCCCACGTCTTCTTGCCTTTGTTTTGATGGGCGTAGGTCTAATTGGTCTTGGTCTGGTTCAGGCAAGTGAGCCATTAGGCTTCGATTTAGCTCAAGCCGGAGCATGGGTAATGTTACTTGGCTTTGTCGGTGCAACAGTATTCTTTTTCCTTATGGGTTCCGCACCTGTAGCTGTTGGCGCTGATCAAGTTGATGTAGAAGACAGAGTTCAGGTTCAGCTTTCTGATGAATTACAATCTGATATCAAAGCAAAACTGGATGCTGCCATCGAAGAGATGAAAAGCCAAAACACTGAGGTACTTTCTCAGTTTGCAGAAGTTACCGAAGGATTGGTTGGAGAAGTTGAAGCTCTCAAAAACCAATTTGCCGGCTTAGATTTGGATGCACTTACTAGTTCATTAACTCAGTTGTCTCAAGGTATCGACATCGATTCTACTATGGAATCATTGAATTCTCTTCAAAGCAGTGTTACTTCTGTCAGTAGCCGTTTAGATGACCTTAACAATCTAAGTACTACTGAGACTGAGAAACTCGAAAACCTACTCTCAGAAATTCGCGAAAACTTCGATTCTGTAAACAAAGAAGTTCAAGTAGCTCTTAAGCAATTTGAAGGCTTCAACAGCGAAGCATAGTTTTTCTGTACAGATATTTCTTCAAAGGAGCCGCTAATAAGCGGCTTTTTTGGTTTATAGACTTGTTGCCTTAGGAATGCTGACTAAAGACTAAATTTCATACGTTAGAAAATAACCAAACAATCATTTCACATATATTTCCATAAATCTTTAGATTGTATGTTATGAAAACTTCTGAGATTTTAATAGCACATCCACAAACCGAAGAGCAGTTAAAGGCCCTTAAAGCATTTATGAAGGCTCTGAAAATTGATTTTCAGATAACCAAAGAAAAAGAGTATGATGCAGACTATGTTCAAAAGGTTATGGAAAGTCGAGAACAATATAAAAGCGGTGATTTTACTTCAGTAGAGAAAAAAGACATCAATAGTTTTTTAGGGTTAGAATGACTTACAAGCTTGATTTCACTAGGCAAGCTCAAGATGATATTGATTTCCATAAAAAAACTAATAACAAACCAATCTTACGCAAGATATCAGTTTTATTAAATGAACTATCTGAGCACCCTCTCTCTGGTACAGGTAAGCCAGAGCCTTTAAAACATCAGCTTACTGGATTATGGGCAAGGAGAATAAATAGAGAACATCGGATGGTGTATGAGGTTATTCAGGGAAGAGTGGTAGTCCACAGACTCAGAGGACACTATTTGAAAATTTGATTAGGGTCTTTCATTGAAAATCTCAATCAAGTCTCTCCAGATAAGCCCGAATACAAATGAAATTTCGTATCATAGCCCAGAATTAAGGGAATGATTGATTTAGCTTTTGATATCGTTGAAGGCAGCATAATTTCAATCCGCAATTCCTAAATCTGAACTTGTTTACTCTATGATAGCGCATCTAATTTCAATCGGAAATGAACTTCTAATTGGTGATACCATAAATACCAACGCGGCGTGGCTAGGTAAGGAGTTATTAACCTGTGGCGTTGAAACTGAGAAGGTTATCACTATCGGGGATGACGATACTCTCATAAAAAAAGCGCTGCGCCAAAGTTTGAAAAGAGCCGACCTCACCATTATAACCGGCGGTCTTGGTCCAACACATGACGACATCACAAAAACGGCATTAGCCGACTTTTTTAATGTTGGTTACAAAACGGATACTCAGACTTTGGAGTACATTCAGGAAGTTTTTAAAAAGCGGAATATTCCTTTCTCTGAATCCAATTATGCGCAGGCGCAGGTTCCTGAAAACTGTAAGGTTTTATTTAACAAAGCAGGTACAGCGCCGGGGATGTGGTTCGAAGAAGATGGGCATATTGTGGTATCACTTCCCGGAGTTCCGTCTGAGATGAAATATCTAATGACAACACATGTACTCACCGAACTTCGCAAAAGAGCGACGGGTCAAAGCCACTATGTTAGCCATTACATGAATTTGGCAGGAATTGGCGAAAGTACCCTGAGTGATCTACGATTAAAAGATGTGCGCTCGCTTTTAAACAACGGTGTAAATATGGCATATTTACCCGGCAGGCATGGAATTACTCTGCGCATCAGTACTTTTGCACCATCTTTGGATTCTGGAAAAGAGAAACTTGAAGTTGTTGCTGAGGCTATTCGCAAGCAGGCTTTGGAGTATGTGTATTCCGAAGAAAAAGATGACTCCCTTGCGGCAACAGTTGGCCGGCTATTGAGTGAGCATGGCAAAACAGTGGCCGTGGCTGAGAGTTGTTCCGGTGGTTTTTTGAGCAACGCATTAACCAATATTCCGGGAAGTAGCGCCTATATGATGGGTGGTGTTGTAGCCTATGATAATTCTATAAAAGAGAAAATTCTAGGAGTGCCTCAATCTATGCTAAATGAGTTCGGTGCTGTGAGTAAACCTGTTGCCATGGAAATGGCTAAATCTGTAGCCAAATTAACCAATGCAGATTTTGGATTAGCCACAACAGGAATTGCCGGACCCGGAGGCGGAACAGCCGAGAAACCTGTTGGATTAATCTGGGTTGGGTTTTGGTCAGCAGATGAGCATTTTGCAATGAAATTACAACTCTTCAAAGATCGCATGGCAAACAAAGAGCGATCTGCAATTATTGCTATGGATGTACTGCGCCGTAAATTATCAGGAATTAAAACGTATCCTTACGATGTAAAGCCTGAATTTGAATAGCATGAAAAATGTGATACCACTGTTTTTACTTTTTGTTTTCTTGCTGAGCTATCAGAATGGGAATGCTATGCACGTGGTATCAGACACCTTGGATGTACAAACAGACCCGCCTGACACACCGGAAGAGCCGGCTGATCCGGAAGAATTATCTGAGGAGCAAGAAAAACCGACGGAAGACATAGTCATAGAACCTATGCGTAGGGTGCTAAGTCAAGGATATCACAGCGTTTTAACGGATAGCGTTCTGAGGTGGGAGCAGTTTTCAAATCCATCAGAATGGTACCATAACCGGTTCGATGCCATAACATTTCGGTTGGGGATGTTTGGCCGGCATGATTACATCAGCGTAGATGGGAGAAATCATAATCAGCACAGATTTTATTATGAAGGCATTCCACTTGTCAATCGTTTGACCGGGCAAACAAATACAAACATACTTCCCTGGCATAGAATAGATAGGGTTTCAGAAAGTAAGGGTGGACAATTCCTGCACACCAATTTTCAAACCCAGCGATTTTATGTAAATCGTCCGCTAACTTGGATTCATACGGATATTTCAGACTTCAATTATAGAAATACCGAAGTTTTACTAACCCGAAATATGGGTAGGAGAACCAATTTACAAGCATCATGGTGGGATAAGAGAAGCGATCCGGGATTCCGCCGAAATCTATTGCAGGGCAATCAATTTGCTCTTTCTAGTCATCACCACCTAACCGAGCAATGGAAAGCCGAGGGCGGTTTTTTGAGAACTGTATTGGATATGCAGGAGCCAAATGGATTTTTAATTCCAAACATGGATGAATTCAGCTTTTTTGAAGATAGTGCGCAGCCACAGGAACTTAATCATGAATCAGATCGAAAAGATTGGTTGTTCTACGGTAGAATGCTATTTCGTCCAAATGCTTATGTACCGGCAATGGCAACTGGAACCATTTATCATCACAGCAAAAACAGAAGATATGTTGCTCCTGATACGCTAAGATGGAAAACCTCGACAACCGGTTTTTCTCTTTCTGGAGATTACAATATGGGCACCATTTCTACGGGGGTACATGCCGGCACAGAATGGACCTCGCTTTCACGAAGAACTTCCTTCACGGCAGATTTACCAGATAGTTGGGGGAACTGGTATATACATCCCAGACTTGGTTGGTCAGCGATGGATTTTTTATCTGTGGATGTTTCAGTTTTTGCAAACCAGCTCATCGGTTCAGATTTACCGGTTGGGAGTGATGAACTTACTTTCGATGCCGGTATACGCCTTCAATTACGACCATTGTCAAATTTGAAATTCGTTCTTGGTCAATACACAGGTCAGCAGGTGGTTCCTATCATTGAGAGTTTGTTACGAATAGATTTGGATGAAAGACTACCTGAGCAATTTAATCGCACAGAAGCAGGTTTAGAATTCAGCCCATTCTCAGAGTGGAAATTTTATGCCAGAGGTTCGTTACTAACTACAGACCAATCTTACATACCGGATAGTGCAAATCCCGGTTCTTTTACACAATTGAGCACGAATATCGGGACAAGTTTTGATGTTAACAGGTGGGAAGGATTTTTTAATATCCATTATCGCGAATCGGATGCTCCTTATATGCCAGACCAAATCGTATGGATACGAAGTGGATTGTATTACAAAAATTATATCTATGAGAGAGCAGCGTTCATGAAAGCCGGCGTTAAAGGAATTCTATCCCCATTTAGATACAGAACACCGGAATACAATGCTGCCTGGGATATTTGGCAATTGCAAATTCAGGATGAAAGTCTACAAATTCCCGCTTTTCAAAGAGTGGATATCGATATCAATGTGCGCCTTAGAAGTGCCATTTTCCTATTGAAATTCGAAAATGTGCTGGGTGCTTTTGAGCCTTTGGTTCCATCCTATTTTGAAACCGCAAATTACCCCATGCCTAATTATCGTTTTCGCTTTGGATTGCGATGGCAGTTGCGTAATTAGCAGGCTAACTTGATGTAGCATATAAACCTCAATACTAATAACTTGCCAACCTATGAGCATGGGTTATGTTTTAAAAGAAGGATTTGCCGGCTTTGCCAGAACAAAGTTGGCTTCGGTTACGTCAGTCATCGCATTGACGCTCGCAGTGATATTACTATCCGTGCTCGGGCGTTTTGCTTTTAATACTTATCTGTTAGCCCAATCGGTACGCGCTAGTATCGATGTCGAGGTTTTCCTGATGGATATTGACGACAGAAGAACAGCAAGTATCAAAGAAGAAATTCGCAATTTTGATATTGTTGAGAGTTTAACCTACATCTCAAAAGACAGCGCAGCTGTTATTTTTCGTCAGGAATTCGGTACCGAAGGCAGTAGTCTCGCGGATTTAAACTTTTTGCCGGCATCCAT
>SKIC01000287.1 GCA_007116685.1 Balneolales bacterium | reverse complement strand
TTCTCTTCGCAACAATGAAAGGCTTTTGTTGGGCGGGAGGTAAATTTTTTTCTTCTTTTTTGAGATGGAAGTCGAGGATAGTATTAAAACGCTCAATTTCCTGATAACTGTATCTCATTAATTCTGTTCTTTAATCACCCTGTTAATGGCATCTTTGGAAAGGTTTTCAACGCTTTTGCGACTTTTATATACTTCGTAAATGATATAAGCACCAATCATAGTAATTACGCTGCCAAACATACTCATTAATGTGGCTACCCAAAGTGGAGTAATCATCCCGAGCACAGAAAGTCCAACGGACAATACGCCTACCAGTATTTGTAAGGCACCAGAGGCCATCAATAACAATTCAAAGCCAGAAAATTGCCTCCAATCTGAGGTATCAGATTTAACTTCTATGCTAGTTTCTGTCTTTGGAGTTTGACTTAGTAGATGCGCTTGCTTATAACGACCGTTTCGCTGCATTTTTTTTCCTTACCTTTGTTATTCTCTTACTATAATAAAATAATTCAAAAACATCTATAAAAGGTTCCATGTCAGACACAGATTTTATTTACGGCAGAAATAGCGTAAGTGGATTGATGAGTAAATCCCCCGAAACGATAGCAAAACTATATATTCGTGATTCTGCGAAGGGAAAAATTATTGACGATTTAAAGAGAGATGCCGCTGCTTCGCGTATTCCTTTTCAAATTGTGCCCGGAAATAAACTGTTTCAGATGGTAGGCAAAGTGAATGATCAGGGCGTGGTTGCGCAAGTGAGCATGGGTGAATATGTGGAATTGGAAAACTGGTTTACTACCATAGATATATCTGCTAAGCCCATAGTACTTTTATTGGATGAAATTGAAGACGCTCACAATTTTGGTGCTATTATCCGTACAGCGGCATCAGCAGGAGTAGCGGGAATAATTGTGGGGAAGCACAAGCAAGCGCCTTTGAACTCTACGGTTTTCAAAACATCCTCTGGAACATTACCGCTTTTACCCATAGTTCGTGTTACGAATATAAGCCAGGCTATCGACAGGCTTAAAGAGGAAGGATTTTGGGTTTGTGGAACAGATCAGGATGCCGATGAAAACTACTGGCAAAAAGACCTAAATATGCCTTTAGTCATCATTATTGGTAACGAAGGAAAGGGAATGAGATATCTTACGAAGAAAAATTGCGACTTTTTGGTTTCAATACCGATGGACGAAGCCGTTGAATCCTTAAATGCTTCTGTAAGTGCTGCTCTGCTGTGTTATGAGGCTCTACGCCAACGGAAAATGTAACTTGATGCTCAAACCACCCAGCTCAGATTTGTTAATATGCAGTTTTAAGGCGAGTGTTTTTGCTGCTTCGTTGCAGAACATCATTCCATAACCGGCAGGTTTAAGAATCCCCTCTTCCAGAACATCATCAACGGCATAAACTACACCCGTATGGAGTTTTTTGAGGATATTTTCTCTATCGCCTTTATAGGTATCTTCTAATATTAAAACGCATTCCAAATCAGACTTTTCTACAGAAAATCGCATAGTGTCTTCGGGAGATGCATACATAAGCATCATGGAGAATAAATTTTCTAACATGTGCTTCAGTAAAAAGGCATCGGTTTTGATCAGGCAATCTCCTGAGGGAATTTTCACCTCAGAGTTGATTTTTTTTCTCTTCAAGTATACTGCCTGCTCATCCAACAAAGACGACAACAAACTACCCAAATCTGTTTCTTTTAAATCAGGATCATATAATCCATCTTTCAATTTTATCGCAGTAGCCCAGGTGTCAATTTGAACGATTAAACTATTCAAAGAAATCTTGATATTTTTGGCGAGATACTCAAATTGCGCAGCATCTGCAGAACTGCTGGTTTTTAAATCAGAAATGAGCAAATCTGTATACATCAACGCATTTCCGAGTGGGTTTTTGATGTCGTGAGACATTTGAGCAGCAAATTTCGAAGCCTTGTCTTTCATAGAATTAGTAAAGTAAAAAAGGTGCGCGTTTTTCAAGAAAGCGTTCTACATCATCAGCCCATAAATCGCTGATGTTTCCAAAATCAGAACTCTGTAAAACAGATTCTATTTTTGAAGTGCCTGTCAATAACTTTAAAAAGGAATTTGTTTTTGCCTCAGAATCATATTTGAGCATAACTCTTAGCAAATCAACTCCAAACTCAACAGGCTTTTCAGGATATCCATTTCCTGATGGCTTTGCAACCCTAAGACCCTGATTCTCTTTATTTTCATGTTTAGGTGATAAGGCCCGTCCAGGAATACTGACCGGTGTAAAATTCTCTGCAGTCAATGTAATGTTGTAATACTTTTGCCAGTCGTGAGCCAGAACGCTATCAGTGTTCAGAGTTGGAGATCCAAATAAGAGAAATGGATCATCGGTACCTCTACCCTCCGACATATTTGTGCCCTCAATCAAACAGGTTCCAAGATAAATCCATGCGTGAAAAGGCGTTGGTAAATTCGGAGATGGGGGAAACCATGCTAAACCGGTATCATCCCATTTCATATCTCTGTTCCAACCCTTCATGGGGATTATTTTCAAATCAAGATCACCTTCAAACGAAACCCATTGTTTGGATTTAATCATCAAGGCGATTTCGCCAATTGTCATCCCATGTGCAATGGGGATGGGATACATACCAACGAAGGAGGAATAATCCGGTTCAAGTATCCAGCCGGCTACATAATTTCCTCCCGCGGGATTTGGTCTGTCGAGAACCCAAACGGAAACGCCATTTTCTGATGCCGCTTCCATTACCAGACCCAAGGTAGATATATAAGTGTAGAAACGAGCGCCTACATCCTGCATATCAAAAATGAGCACATCTATTCCGTCAAGCATTTCTTCGTCAGGTTTTCTGGTATTTCCATAAAGAGAAAAAACCGGTAAACCTGAAGCCTCATCTATACCATCGGCAATACGTTCGCCGGCACCGAAATTCCCTCTGAATCCATGCTCTGGAGAGAAAAGAGCAACCACATCCACATCATAGGTGAGCAAAGTATCGAGCATGTGGGTCTGCCCTATTCGTGCTGTTGGGTTCATCACCAAGCCAACTCGGGCGTCTCGCAATTCGTGGATATAATCAGACAACAATACTTCAGCACCTGTATTTACGGGTTGAGCAAAAACCGGCTGAATAAAAAAAATGCAGGTGGCGATGATACACCAACCTGCAAATAATGTTGTCTTCAAAGCTGACATCTATACTTCGTTAGCTACAATTTCAGCTTGAGAGAAGAAATAAGAAGCTTCGATTAAAGCATTTTCGTCAGAATCAGAACCGTGGACGATGTTCTCGCCTTTGCTATCTGCGAATGCTTTTCTGATCGTTCCTTCTTCTGCTTCTGCAGGATCAGTTGCGCCAATTAGTTTACGGAAATCAGCTACTGCATTTTCTTTTTCCAAAAGCATAGGAACACAAGGTCCGCTGCTCATAAAATCGGTTAATTCACCGAAAAACGGGCGCTCTCTGTGAACTTCGTAAAAACCACCGGCGGTCTGCTTTGTAAGGCGAGTCATTTTCATAGCCTTGATTTTGAAGCCGGCTTCCTGAATACGTTTTGTTACTTCGCCGGTTATTCCTTTGCGAACACAGTCTGGTTTTAAAATGGTTAATGTGAGATTAGATGCCATAATTACTATTTATTATTTTTTAAGATTAGTGGAAATGATTTCGAGGCAAATATACAGCCGATTCTAAGAAAAGGCTACCATTGCTATCTAGTATGGTTTTATTCACGAAAAGCCATATCTTGAAAATTGCGCTAGAAAAATTTTAATAAACTAATGTCGAATGATACGCTACTATACGTATTTGATATTCCTAATTTTTATCAGCTTATCACTTACCGCTTGCTTTGGTGATTCTAAAGAGAGTGTTGCTTCTGATGAAGTAAACATGGAAAAAGCGAGCGATATTGTTGAAAAAAAAGAACCTGTACTCAATGTCTGGGGTTTACCACATGGCCCTGAGGATATGAACAGCATTCGCATACGTCGTAATCAGACATTAAGCGTAATTTTGAGAAACCAGGGTTTGACACATCAGCAAATCCATGCTTTAAGTGTCGCAGCCAGGCCCGTTTTTGATGTTCGAAGAATGGCCGCCGGCCGACCCCTCATTTTTTTCCATGATACTGATGGCCAACTTGACGCCATTATTTATGAAGAAAATCCACGTGATTTCATCCTTTTTGATTTTCGCGGTGACACACCGGAAGTAAGTAAGCATAGCAAAATTTCTGAGCGCGAAGTCAGGTATGCGGAGGCAACCATTAATGGTTCTTTGTATCAAACGTTAACCAGAATGGGAATTGACCATTCTATGACCAACCGCCTGGCTGATATTTTTGCCTGGCAGGTAGATTTTTACCGAATTCAGCGTGGTGATTCTTTCAAAGTAGTTTACGAGGAGGAAATCATTGGTGGAGAGCCGGTTGGTATCGGTCGTGTTTTGGCGGCGGAATTTACGCATCGCAATAGAACCTATCACGCAATTCAATTCGAGCAAAATGGAATGAGCGACTACTTCGACCTACAAGGTAATGCCTTGCGCTCTGAATTTTTACGTGCTCCTCTCGAATACACAAGAATTAGCTCAGGGTTTTCCAATCGTCGTTTCCACCCCGTTTTAGGTCGCAATATGCCTCACCACGGAACGGATTACGCAGCTCCAACCGGAACCCCAATCCGTGCTGTTGCCGATGGGGTAGTAACCGTTGCCAGCACCGACAGAAATAATGGAAACTGGGTAAAAATTCGCCATAACAGTGTATATGAGACAGGTTACTTACACATGTCTCGTTTTGGTGCAGGTGTTCGTCGCGGAGTTGAAGTGAAACAGGGACAAATTATTGGCTACGTTGGCGCAACAGGTTTAGCTACCGGACCGCATTTATGTTATCGCTTTTGGGTAAACGGACGTCCGGCAGATCCCCGCCGCATAGAACTTCCCCCATCTGATCCTATCGATGAAGCGTACAGAGAAATTTACGAAGAACACGTTTTCCGTTCTTTAACTCTGATGAGACGTATGGAGCAGGATTTTGAATATCAGTCGCTGCTGGTAAATATGCAGAATCGTCCTCAGGTTTCTGAAACTTTCTCAAACGGCACGCTCTAATTAGGCCTGTTTACTGCCGTTTCTTACTTCAGAAACGGCAGATAGCGTTTTATGGTCTGCGTCATGAATCCCAGGGCATGTGCTAATGTCATCACTCCTACTGAGATTGTACCTGTAAACATCAAGAATAGACGTTTGGGCTGAGAGTTAGAGTCTCCACGCCATTGCGTTGCTATAAACGAGTCGTACTCGTTTATTACGCTGCGACTCACATCAGAAAGCACAAGCAAAAACACACCGCTGAGCAAGCCTGTAAAGTAAATCGGGCTCCACACAAAAACAGCAATCAAAGCCAGAAAAAGCAAGAAAGGTAATCTGCCACGCAAACGATTGCTGGCAGGATGTTGGTCATGGGTTATTCGGCGTCCTTTGCCATATCTATAATACTGGCTCCAAAGTCTTAGCAAGTTTTTGCGGGGATAGTACCATGCCTGAATATCTGCACTTAAATAAATAGCGTTTGGCTGCTTGTCTGCAAGTCTCAAATTCAGCTCAGTATCCTGGTTTTGGATGTTCAGAGTTGAAAATCCATCCAATTCTTTCAAAACTTTTGTGTAGAAACATCCAAGATATACAGTATCCACAAAACCGCTAAAATCCGGGCGCTTGTATAGAGCATTACCGCTACCAAAGTAACTCTTATTTGCAAATGCTACGGCAGCTTGAAAAGAGGTTTTAGCCAAATAACGCTGAGCGCCACCGGCATTTAAGGCACCTGATGATTTCAAAGATTTAACGCA
>SKIC01000323.1 GCA_007116685.1 Balneolales bacterium | reverse complement strand
GAAAGGCGCGAGTTTCGTCAAAATCAGGAGTTTATACATAATGCTTACAGTAGCCTGGCCTCAGAAATGCAGTATAATCACGATCGCATAGTGATGTTATATGATTATTACGAGCATATTGTTAATAACATCAATGAGATGGCGGAGGATAATCCGGACTTTGATCCTGTTGCTACTTATGGTATGTCCATTCCTGATTTTCGAGGTGCTATGCCTCCTATGTTGCGCTCATCCACATATCAAATGCTGATTAGTAGTGGATTGTTAAAGGATATGCCATTCGAACACGCAGAAAATCTATCCCTGATTTACAATACACAAAGCTTGATTGAGAAAATGGATGATGCCATGATTCTGTCTTTTTCAGATGATTCCGGTTTCACGCGCATCTCGAACATCTATCACAAATTCAGCTTATTTCTGGAGATAATGCCTATTGCCTTGGCGATGTATCAAAACTTTGGATTACCCATTCTGGAAGATTACGGGTATGAATTTTTTGTACATAATGACCGTCTTCTTCAGCAGATAGAGTTCCAAAGTGGTGATTTTAATTGATTCAACTCTACGAGTAAAGTTGTAGAAGAAGTGTGAATTTTGTATTTAATGATGACTTAAATTGTGTACATTATTGAGTACACTTTTTTAAATTGTTTAGCTAATGAAAATTTCACTTGATACAGATATTCGCTCTCTTTCCGATTTTCGAGCAAATACTGCTTCCTATGTTCAAAAAGTGAAATCTGATCGAAGACCTTTGGTTTTGACTCAGAATGGTAGGAGTGCAGCTGTACTTGTAGATGTAGAAGAGTACCAAAGGCTATTGGATAAAGTTGAATTGCTTGAAGAATTAGCCCAGGCAAAGAACGAATTAGATCGTGGAGAGGGGATTCCGCACGATGAACTATTCAAGAAAATTAAAAGTAAATATTCCCTATGACCATCATTTGGTCTCCAACGGCTTCGAATAGAATTCTGTAAATCTTTGAGTTCATAGCACAGGATAATCCTCAGGCAGCAATTGGTTTGATAGAGGAATTTGAACATCAGGTAGAGCAATTAAAACACAATCCAAAATCAGGTAAGATATTGTCTGAATTGAATGATGAATCAACCAGAGAATTGGTCGTTCATAAAAACTATGGAGTCATATATCAAATTAGTTCGGATTCCATAGAAGTTTTAAATATCCGTCATTTTCGCCAACAGTTCTAAAGCACTGACGAAACCCGGGCATCAAAAAAAATCCCTATCCGCTCAAATCTTGATTAAAATTTGCTTTACTTTGTCGGAAAGCAAAGTAGCAATCTTTACAATTAGAGAACCGAATTCATGAGTCTGGATAACCAAACTGTTGCCAAATATCTGGAAGAAATTGGCGTATTAATGCGTCTCGCCGGAGAGAACGATTTCAAAGCCATAGCCTTCGACAGAGCCGCCCGTACCATTGAAAATCTCGATGAAGCCATCGAAGAAATCATCGCAGAAAAAAAACTCACCGATATTAAAGGCATAGGCAAATCTATCGCCAATGATTTGTATGCCTTAGCGGAAACAGGAAGTATCCCGGTTTTGGAGGAGTTAAACAGTCGGGTTCCGGATGGCTTGAAGCAATGGCTGAATATCTCGGGTATGGGACCTAAGAAAATTTATAAAATCCATAAAGAACTTGGGATTACTGAGATTGCTGAACTCAAACAAAAGTGTGAAGACGGCTCAGTAGCAGAATTATCAGGAATGGGTAAAAAATCTGCTGAAAAAATCCTCAAATCCATTGCATGGATGGAGCAATTCGATGAGCGTTGCCGCTTTGATGAGGCTGAAAGAGTTGCCAATATGATGTATGAAGCACTGAAAAACGTGCCGGGCGTTAAAAAAATTGATGTGGCAGGTTCTTATCGCCGTAGATTAGAGACTATTGGTGATATCGATATCCTCATTGCGGCTGATTCGGAGGATGTGGCGCATATTTTTGATGTTTTTACCGGACATGAACAAGTGGTCGAGGTTCTTGGGCGTGGCGATACTAAAAGTTCAATCCGAACCAAAGAGGGGCGGCAGGTAGATTTGCGAATTGTGACGAAAAAGCAATTTGCTGCGGCTCTGATGTATTTTACGGGCAGTAAAGAACACAATGTAGTTATGCGGCAACGCGCCCGTGATCGTGGTTTTGCATTGAACGAATACGGTTTGTTTCACTTGGATGAAGATGGAAATACCGATTTTGAGAAACCCAAATCCTTTGAAACCGAAGCTGATATTTATAAAGAATTGGATTTAAACTGGGTGCCGCCTGAACTGCGGGAAGATCGTGGTGAATTTGCTCTTTTTGAAGAAAAGGAGCACATAGGTCTCGTGAATGACTCTGACATACGTGGCGTCATCCATGCGCACAGCACCTGGAGTGATGGAAAGTTCAGTATTGAGCAAATGGCACGTGCTTGTATTGAGAAAGGTTATGAATATTTGGGGATAACAGATCACTCAAAAACAGCAGCTTATGCCGGCGGCCTCAACATCGACAAAGTTAAAAGGCAATGGGAAGAGATTGATGCGCTAAATCAAAAATTTTCTGAAGAAGGACTTGAGTTCACCGTTTTTAAAGGTATTGAATCTGATATTTTAGCGGATGGCTCTTTGGATTATCCGGACGATATTTTGGCTGGATTTGATTTCATTATTGCCAGCGTGCATAGCGGACTCGAACTGCCGAAAGAGAAAATGATGATGCGGTTCGAGAATGCAATTAAAAATCCATACACAACCATGCTTGGTCATCCAACCGGCCGCCTTCTTTTAAAAAGAGATGGCAGCGCTCTCGATATGAATCGGCTTTTGGAACTGGCAGCAAAACATAATGTAGTTGTAGAAATCAATGCCAGTCCATGGAGATTGGATTTAGATTGGAGATTTGGCAACAAAGCACGAGATTTAGAACTAATTACCTCCGTAAATCCGGATGCGCACGACACCGAAGGCATTGATGACATACGATATGGTGTTTACATTGCCAGAAAAGCGAAATTTGGCAAAGAGAGGGTATTAAATACTTTGAGTCGTGATGAAATAACGGAATGGTTTACGAACAGAAAATCAACCAAAAACTAAAATCTTATGCATATTGACCATATTGGAATTGCGGTAAAAGATTTAGAGACTTCCGTGGCAAACTGGGAGAAATTGCTGGGTGCATCCTGCTATAAACGAGAAGTTGTAGAGACGCAAAAAGTTGAAACAGCATTTTTTATCAAAAAAGAATCTAAAATTGAATTACTAGGACCGACCTCTGAGGATTCAGTTATAGCAAAGTATATCGAAAAACGTGGTGAAGGTATGCATCATGTAGCCTTTGAAGTAGAGGATATTGAAGCAGAAATCGCCAGATTGAAAAATGAGGGATACACACTGCTCTCAGATGAGCCATCAAATGGGGCAGATCAAAAGAAAATTGTTTTTATGCATCCAAAAGATGCTAATGGCGTCTTGGTTGAATTGTGTCAATCAATGCAGTAATCACATCCGTAAACCAAACGAATCGTGCATAAACTATGCGTTTGAGTCTATTATTTTTTTACGTCTTTCTTTTAACAGGGAGTTTATTAGCGAATAACACTCCTCGGTTAGGTGACCCATACATCCAAAGTTATACTTCTTTGGAATATGGTTCTCATGCACAGATTTGGTCAGCGGTACAAGCAGATGATGGACTTTTATATGTCGCTTCTCGGCGGGATGTCCTGATTTTTGATGGGAAGAACTGGCAGAAATTGGATCACAATCTCGGCTCAACCTTTTTTCGAATCCTTAAAAAAATGCCTGATGGCAGAATTATCATTTCAGGCACCAATCATTTCGGATATCTGAGCTACACCGTCTATGGTAAACCATATTACCAAACGGTCTCAGATTTACTGCCGGATTCTCTACAGCAATTTGGCGAAATCTGGGACGTCACTTCATTTGAAGATACGGTCTATTTTGTAGCAGATGACAATATCATCGTGTGGACCGAAGGTGAAGACCCCTTTTACATGGAGACGCCATTAATTTTCTACGGCTATTTTCCAACAGGGGAGCGTCATTTTGCCTATGCCTATGATCGACCACTAAAGGAGTTAGTAGATGGAGAATTCGAACTAAGTAGTTTGAGTGGAATTGATGGGCATAATGACGTAAGAACAATCCTAAAATACGATGATTATTATTTTCTAATTGCTTCTGTTTCCAGAGGACTATATCTGACTAATGATGAAACCTCCAAGCCTTTCGTTGCTTCAGATGTGCAGGAAAGTTTGCTGCAGTCCCAAATTTATGCAATAGAAGAAATTTCTGATGACCGAGGATTCATCGTTTCGACTTTGCAGAATGGATTTTTTGTATTGAATAGAGAAGGAAATTTAGTCGATCATATTCACGATGGCTCCGGATTACCCAATAACTCTGTGAAAAGCACATTAACAGACAGAGATGGAAATATTTGGGTTTCTCTCGAAGATGGGTTGGCTCGAGTCGAATTTCAGTCGCCCGGACGATATTTATTTCAACATCACAATTATCGCAACAAGGCTATGGCCAGTCTATACTTTGATGGAAAAGTATATGTTGGCGGGCTCGGTGCTATTCACGTTGTGGAAGAGAATGAGGAGGATGGCACTGTATTCTTACGTGAACTGATGAGAGCAGGAAATCAGGTTTTCGATATTTTTGGCCACGGCGACTATCTTTTCATTGGAACAGATCCTGATTTAAGCAGAAATACCTTATGGGTTTTCCATCTGCCCACCGAAACTATTATTGACAGAGCAGTAACCGGAGCACGTAAAGTCCATATTGAAGAAGATCCGGATTCTGATGCTCTGCTTATTTACTCCATTGAGAGAAATCTAAAGAAATTTAGATTCCAGGATGGTCGTCTTACAAAAGTGGATCAAATCAATTTGCCACAGAATTTCAGTATAGATTTTTCGCCATTGGATGAAGATTGGTTTATCGCCCCGTCTGTTACTCAAACTTTGTATTACGTTCCAAAAACGGACACATCTTTATCCATAGTTAGTATTCCCACAAGTTATAATGATGACAGGATTCAAGGTCTGGAAACCAGAAGGATAAACGACCGTTTATTTCTGATTTCTTCTCAGGGAATTTTTCATCTTGATATTAATTGGCGGCCGGGCGATGCTGGGACACCTCTGGCAGCTACACCTTCTTTCCCTTTTGTTCTTAATGAGGAAGCAGGCTATTTACATGATGTGGTACAAACAGACACCGGCGAAATATGGGGTTTGTATCGGGGTAGATATGTTTTGATTCATCCCTTACATGAGGATACAGATTTCACTTCTTCTGATTCATTTGAAGCCCGTGTTGTTCCTTTTGTGCAAAGAGCAGTTTCATCCAATGTATTTCGGTTTGGACCCCATGGTATTATTAATACGGCATTAGATCATCTCGCTCTTTTGTACACAGACTTTGTTAGCGAGCATAAACATATTCCGGATGCCCCTTTAATTCGTTCTGTTTCTTTGATAGGAAATGATTCTCTGATTTACGGTGGCGGTATAGTTAGTACAGAATTTCTACCCATTATTGGCGCAAATGATAACAGCCTGAGGTTTGAATTTGCCACTCCCGATTTCCAAGCCACAGACCGTCTTGAATATCGTTTTTATCTCAATGGCTTTGAACAAGATTTTTCCTCATGGACACCGGATACTCGTAAAGATTACACCAATTTACCTGCGGGTAAATATACTTTCAAAGTACAGGCCCGAAATTTGTATGGTGAGATTAGTGAAATAGGTGAGTTTACTTTCCGGGTTTTGCCACCTTGGTATTTGAGCAATCTCGCTTTATTTCTGTACGTCTTAGTAGTTAT
>SKIC01000226.1 GCA_007116685.1 Balneolales bacterium | reverse complement strand
ATCAAATAAGTGCAGACCATTTTCAGTGCCTACCCAGAAATTTCCAGCACTATCAATTTGCAAAAGTTGAACTCGGTCATCAGTAATGGAATGAGGGTTATTTCTGCCAAACCGATAATTGGTAAAGCGCCCGGTTTCAAGGTCATATCGGTCTAAGCCATTTCCCCAGGTTCCAATCCAGACTACATCGTTGGAGTCTTTTAGGAAGGTTGTTATTTCATTACCACTAACTGTATTTGTTTCATGATGGCTGCGTTCAAAAACCTTAATGATGCGTCGCTTTTCCCGGTCATATACATTGATGCCGCCTCCTTCAGTACCAATCCACAATGTGTTTTCGTCAATTTCTAAAAATGTTCGAACAATATTTGAAGTTAGACCAGCTGTATTTTCTGGTTGGAATTGGATGGTATTGAATCCTTTTCTGTAGGTTAATCTGTGCAATCCTCCACTTTCAGTGCCCAGCCAAATAACACCGTCAATGCTATTGTATAGGGCTCTAACTTTATTTGATAGAAGAGTTTCAGCATCATCACTATCATGGCGAAACAGTTTTTCAATGTGATGTTCTCTTGGATTGTATATCAGTAATCCAGCATCAGTAGCAATCCATAAATTTTCAAAATTATCTTCTTTAATGAGATAAACATGATCAAATTCGGGGTTAGAAAGTAATTCAGGTTGAATAAAACGCTCACTTGCTTCATCGAAATAAGCTGCTCCACCTTGTAATGTTCCTACCCAAACATTTCCCGATTTCGTTTCAATCAAACTCCGTACTCTATCTGATGGAATCGCCTGATTGGATGCAATGGTACTGATTAGTTTTTTGCCATTTAAACTAAAAACCCCAACTCCATCAGCATTACTGCCAACCCAAATTCGGTTTTTGCTGTCCTCGAGTACTACGGTTACTTCATTATAATTTCTGCGATCTTCAATCGATAATGCCAATCTTTGGAAGCTGCGAATTTCTCTTTTAAATAGGTAAACATGGTTGCTACCAACACAGCTCAGCCAAAGATCACCGTTGTTATTTGGTTTAATCGTCCAGAAATCAAAAACCTCCGCATCTTCGCTTGGAATATCAGATGGTAGGTAAGATTCGAACTGATGAAGGGAATGATTCCATAAGCTCAAACCACCACCTTGCGTCGTAATCCAAAGATTCCCCTCATCATCCAAAAATAGCGCTCTGATGCTACTATTTGGCAAGGAATGAGGATTTCTGGGCTCATGTCTGTAGATTTTAAACGAACTGCCATCATAACGTAGTAATCCATTTGAAGTGCCTATCCAGATAAATCCAAAAGTATCTTGAGTAATAGCCCTGATATTTTGTCGATTTACCTCCCGGTCAGTGATTGGCGTGATAATGATATCATCATACAAAGACGTTGCTGTCGTATGAATACTCAGACCAAATACTATGAATAAGGTGGAAATTATTAAAGCGATCCGATACATAAATCGGGAGGTTTTGTCTAACTAATTAGTAATCAAAGCCTTTTTCTGAAGACAATTTATCTGATGATAACGAAATTTGATGTCTTTTCACTTTTGTGGAAGCGTTTTTTTGTAGCCTAACATTTAAAAAGTAATTTTCTGATCGTTTTTAAGGGCTGAAATTGAAAGAAATCGGCACGAGTGATGTTATTTTCTGCGATTTTGTCTTTATTTTTAATATAAATGTTAGATATTAGTTTTTTACACACAGCAAAGAAATAAAACAAGGCTATGAAATCACAAAAAACATTCAACACTGAACTTCAGTCCCCATTTTTGGATACAGGATTACCGGAGTGCTATCGCTCTTTCGAAACAGGTTTATGGAATAAAGAAATTGATGTTAGAAACTTCATCCAATTAAACTACCAGGCCTACACCGGCGATGCTTCTTTTTTGGAAGGTCCAACAGACAACACCCAATTACTTTGGCACGAAGTGCTAAATCTTAATAAGCTTGAACAAAAGCAGGGGGTTATCGATGCAGACACAGAGGTGATATCTTCCATTATTTCACACAAGCCGGGATATATCGATCAGGAATTAGAGAAAATTGTTGGACTGCAAACCGATAAGCCATTAAAAAGATCTTTGATGCCTTTTGGTGGTGTTCGCATGGCTCGCAAAGCACTTGAGAGTTATGGCTATGAATTCTCAGAAACCACACAAAAAGCATTTGATGATTTACGAAAAACCCACAATGATGGCGTTTTTGATGCATATACAACCGATATCAAAAAGGCACGTTCTTCCGGAATCATCACAGGTTTACCAGATTCTTATGCTCGTGGTCGTATTATTGGTGATTACAGAAGAGTAGCGCTGTATGGTGTTAAAAGATTGATTGAAGACAAAAAAGAGCAATTAGCATCTTTGGAGCGCAATGCCATTACTGAAGAAACAATTCGTCTCCGTGAGGAAATGAATGAGCAAATCAGGTCTTTAGCAGAGTTGATTGAAATGGCGGCATCTTACGGATTTGATATCACTGAGCCCGCTAATAACGCCACCGAAGCTATTCAGTGGTTGTATCTTGGCTACCTTGCTGCAGTGAAAGAGCAGAACGGTGCAGCTATGTCTTTGGGGCGGGTTTCGTCCTTTTTGGATATTTACATACAGCGTGATTTAGAAGAGAATACACTGACCGAAACTCAGGCTCAGGAACTGATTGATCATTTTGTGATGAAACTACGTATGGTTCGCTTTATGCGTCCACCGGAGTATAATCAACTTTTCTCAGGTGACCCAACTTGGGTAACTGAGGTAATTGGCGGCATGGGTACTGATGGAAGAACTTTGGTTACCAAAACCTCTTTCCGTTTTCTTCAAACCTTACACAATTTAGGCCCTGCACCAGAGCCGAATTTGACCGTTTTATGGTCTGAGCAATTGCCTGATGGCTTCAAGAGATTTTGTACAGATACCTCCATCAAAACTTCTTCATTACAGTACGAAAATGATGACCTCATGCGCGATTATTGGGGTGATGACTACGGAATCGCGTGCTGTGTTTCTGCCATGAAAATTGGTAAGCAAATGCAGTTTTTTGGTGCACGAGCAAATCTTGCCAAGACATTACTCTACGCCATAAATGGCGGCCGTGATGAAATTACAGGTGCTCAGGTAGGGCCAATGATGAGTCCGATTACAGGCGACGTTCTCACTTATGAAGATGTTATGCCTCGATTTGACCAAATGATGGATTGGTTGGCTTCTGTATACATGAATGCTTTGAATATTATCCATTACATGCACGATAAATATTACTACGAGCGCGTAGAAATGGCTTTACATGATCGTGATGTCTTACGCACTATGGCTTGCGGAATTGCCGGTCTATCGGTAGTTGCCGATGCGCTGAGTGCCATCAAATTCGCAAAAGTTTCCATCATTCGTGATGAGAATGGTCTTGCTGTTGATTACAACATCGAAGGAGATTTCCCAACGTTCGGAAATGACGACGAGAGAGTTGACGATATTGCAGCAGATTTGGTGAAAACATTTATGCAGAAACTGGAGAAGCAACCTTCTTACAGAAATGCAATACCTACCCAATCGGTTCTAACCATTACTTCAAATGTGGTTTATGGGAAAATGACCGGTAGTACGCCTGATGGAAGAAAAAAAGGCGAACCTTTCGCACCTGGAGCAAATCCTATGCACGGTCGTGATTTAAAAGGTGCTGGCGCAAGTATGATGTCAGTAGCAAAACTACCTTATGCTTATGCTCAGGATGGTATTTCATACACATTCTCCATCGTGCCTAAAGCACTTGGAAGAACCGAAGATGACAGAGTTCAAAATTTATCCGGTATGCTGGATGGGTATTTCTCAGCAGGTGGTCATCACATCAATGTAAATGTGTTTGATCGTGAAACGCTGGTAGATGCTATGAATCATCCTGAAAAATATCCTCAGCTAACTGTGAGAGTATCTGGCTATGCCGTTAATTTTAATAAACTAACTCGTGAACAACAGGAAGATGTAATCGCCCGTACGTTCCACAGTGTATCATGATAAAAAACGTTAGCGGATATATTCACTCAGTAGAAACAGCAGGTACGCTGGATGGACCAGGCGTAAGAAGAGTACTCTTCTTGCAAGGATGTCCGCTTGCCTGCTTGTACTGCCACAATCCTGATGGCCGTCCCTTCCGATGCGGAACTAAAACCGACTCCTATTCAGAATTACGTGAAATAGCTAAAAATCAAAAATATCTTAGCAGAGCTGGGGGCGGAGTCACTTTATCCGGTGGCGAGCCCCTTAATCAACCTGAATTCGTGAAATCAATTTTCCAGGGTTGTAAAGAGCTTGGATTACACACAGCATTGGACACCTCCGGATTTACCGGTCACATGGCTGACGACGAATTATTGTCACTCACAGACTTGGTTTTGTTAGATATCAAGCACATCAATCCGGAAGGATATAAGGGTTTAACAGGCGTTTCTTTACAACCAACCTTGGATTTTGCGAAAAGACTGGCTGAAAAAAACATTCCGGTTTGGCTCAGGCATGTTCTGGTGCCGGGATATACAGATAGCCTTGAAGATTTGGCAGAATTAGCAGATTTTATCCGCGATATGAAAAATATCCAGCGGGTAGAGATTTTGCCTCTTCACAAACTCGGTGAGTGGAAATGGAAAAAAATGGGATTGGATTACAAACTTTCGGAAATTGAAGAACCATCCGAAGAATTGGTCGCTGTTGCTTGCGAAACATTGGCAAAATCCGGCCATCACGTGTATAATGGATAGGAAAATATAAGATTAAAATGGCTGGAAAAGCCTATAAATCAACACAATTGTGCTTTCATTTTTAGATCGAAAACATTCTGTTGCAAAACCGGACCATAATCGCTGGCTGATACCTCCGGCGGCACTTGCTATTCACCTTGCCATCGGTCAGGTGTATGCTTTTAGCGTTTTCAACCTGCCTCTATCTCAAATTAAGGGTGTTACTACTGCTGCTCCCGGAGACTGGCAACTCCCAACCATAGGATGGATTTTCTCTATTGCGATTGTCTTTTTAGGACTATCTGCTGCACTATTTGGAAAGTGGTTGGAAAGAGAAGGGCCTCGAAAAGCCATGTTCGTTTCTGCCATGTGTTTTAGTGGTGGTTTTTTTGTGTCTGCACTTGGCGTTTACCTGCATAATATCTGGATAGTTTACTTGGGCTACGGTGTTTTGGGAGGCATTGGTCTGGGTATCGGATATATTTCCCCGGTTTCCACTTTGATAAAATGGTTTCCCGACAGACCCGGTATGGCTACAGGAATGGCCATTATGGGTTTTGGTGGTGGTGCGATGATTGGCTCCCCCTTAGCTGTTTCACTGATTAGTCATTTTAGTTCTGCAACATCCGTTGGCGTATGGGAAACCATGCTAACTATGGGCTCCATTTATTTTGTTCTGATGATGATTGGTGTGTTACTTGTCAAAGTTCCACCGGAAGGTTGGAGGCCTCAAGGCTATTTACCTTCTGTTGCTACAGGTAAGATGATGACTAACAATCATGTTGATGCCGATACCGCCATCAAGACAAAACAATTCTGGTTGCTGTGGGTTATGCTCTGCGTAAATGTGACAGCCGGTATTGGAGTTCTTGGGCAGGCTTCACCCATGATTCAGGAATTGTTTCCAAAAACGATTACTGTAGAATCCGCTGCTTTGTTTGTGGCATTGCTCAGCTTTTTCAATCTAATTGGCCGATTCCTCTGGTCTTCCTTTTCAGACAAAATCGGTAGGCAAATGGTTTATGGAATTTACTTCGGGCTGGGTTTATTACTCTACGCGCTGATTCCAACGCTTGGCGCTTTAGGAACACCCGTCTTATTTGTGGCTGCTTTCGCCATCATTATGACCATGTACGGTGGAGGATTTGCAACT
>SKIC01000137.1 GCA_007116685.1 Balneolales bacterium | reverse complement strand
GCGAAAATCAAAATCTTCGTGAGGAGGTTGCAACGTTAAAAGAACAGCTCGGTACAAAATTCAGTTTTGAAAAAAGCATCATTGGTAATAGCCCGGCCATAAAAAAAACCTTCAAATTAGTAGAAAAAGCTATTCGTACGAACATCAATGTATCACTTACCGGAGAAACAGGTTCCGGAAAAGAAGTTTTTGCGAAGGCTATCCACTTCAACAGTGATAGAAAGAAAAAGCCCTTTGTAGCTATAAACGTGGCGGCTATACCCAAAGACCTGGCAGAAAGTGAATTATTCGGACATGAAAAAGGAGCGTTTACCGGAGCCGATAGTCTGAAAAAAGGAAAATTTGAAGAAGCAAATGGCGGAACGGTCTTCCTGGATGAAATAGCCGAAATGGATTTAAATTTACAGGTAAAACTCTTGAGAGTTTTACAAGAGCGTGAGGTGGTAAGAGTAGGTGGAAATAAGCCTATCCCCTTTGATATACGCCTAATATCCGCAACACATAAAAATCTATCAGAAGAAGTAAAAAAGGGCAACTTCAGAGAAGACCTATACTTTAGAATTATCGGTTTGCCCATAGAGCTCCCCCCGCTTCGGGAGAGAGGAAATGATATCTTCTTACTCGCAAAACATTTTATAGCAGAAGCAGCAAAAGAAAACGGAATAAAGGCCCCGGTTCTGACCCCGGAAGCTCGTGATAAGTTAGCTTCCTATCCATTTCCCGGAAATGTTCGAGAGCTAAAAGCGATCATAGAACTTGCGGTGGTCATGTGCGAAGATGACGAAATTCAACCGGGCGACATAACCTGGCATAATGCCATTAGCAGTGATATGCTCATTACCGGTACGAAAACCTTGCGCGAACATACTAATGATATCATTCAGTATTACTTGTCAAAGAATGACAACAATGTGGTACAAACTGCTGAGATCCTGGATATAGGAAAATCAACCATATACAACCTGCTTAAAAGTGGGGAAATAACAACCAATTAGTTGCAATCATGTATTGTGAAAATGTAAAATCTCTTGAACAAACTCTAAATGAGTTTCAAAACCATCCAAATGTAAGCTCTGTATTATTGTTTTTTGCAGACAAAAATCATCCCGGTAAAGAAGAAATAGAAACTGTTTTAAAAACATTTTCCAAGCCAGTGATTGGAGGTATTTTCCCCGAAATTATTGCGGATGGTATACGGCGTGAAGAAGGGATTTTAGTTGTGCCACTTTCTTACGAGCTCAAAACAGCGCTGATTGACCTGAGCAAAGACATCACAGAAATAAATGAGTCGATTTCGAATCATGCCGAAGCTCATTCCATACAAAATCCGGCCATTTTCTGTTTTACGGATGCACTTGCATCCAAAAAAGCGAATCTAATCGACTCTCTGTATAATTGTTGGGGGCCGGAAGCAAACTACGTTGGCGGTGGTGCCGGCTCTCTCAGTTTTAAACCCTTTCCTTGCATCATTCATCACGATTCTGTTTCAGAAAACACGGCTGTTATAGGTGTGATGGACGCCCCTATTCATGTGGGCGTAGCACACGGATGGACGCCTATTAGTGAGCCGATAAAAGTGACTGAAACAGAGGGTAACACTATCATTAGTTTGAATTGGGAGCCCGCTATCGATATATACCGGAAACAAATCAAATTGCATTCCGGTGTGGATATTTTACATGAAAATTTCTTTGACGTCGCCAAATCTTATCCATTGGGGCTGGTTAGATTAGATTCGGAAATGACTATTCGCGACCCTTATGCCTCTGAAGATGGGAAACTTCATATCGTTGATCATGTTCCGGAAGGTGATTATATCCGTATGATGAATGGAAATATGGATTCACTTTTACAAGGAGCCCAAAAAGCGGTATTCGTAGCGTCCAAGCCTACAACCCATAAGGATTCGGAACAATTCTGTGTAGACTGTATTTCGCGCGTACTCTATATGCAAGAAGATTTTAGCAAGGAACTCAGCCTGCTTAATAAAGATAAACCCATGAACGGGATTCTAAGCATCGGAGAAATTGCAAATCCGGGTGATACCATATTGGAATTATTTAACAAAACTATTGTAGTTGCTAAATGGAACAAGAAAAAATAAACACCCAGCTTTTACTTGAAATTACTTTAAGTCAAAACCCCGAGGGTGATACTATTGATATCCTTCGAAAAGCCGTACCCATATACTTAAAAAAACTTGGTTGTTTTGCTGCTGCAATTCTCAAAGAAAAGGCTATCACGTACATACAGCCTGCAGCACTTGAGAAAAATCCCCAATGGATATCTGCTTGTGAAAAAATCCTTAAAGAAATCTCGGAGAAAACAGACGATGTAATTGAAATACAAACTGATGATAGCGTTTATTATTCTTACCCTTTGGCAGGCTATGGTAGGTTGATTCTCGGTAAGAAAAAAACACTGGCACGAGAACTAAAATTTGAGCTAAAAAAAATTATTCATCAACTCGGCAAAAACCTTGAATATGCATCGCAAAAGAAAGAAGTAACAGAAAATCGCCAAAAGTTAGAGAGTGTACTTAATGAGCTGGAAGATGTGATTTGGTCTGTACGTTTGCCCGATTACAAAATGATTTTTGTAAGCCCTTCTGTAGAAGCTATGTACGGAATACCTATTGAGCAATGGTTAGATGATTCCTCATGGTGGAAAAAAGCGATTATTGAAGAAGACAAAGACATCATCCCAAAAATATACCATCAACTTCAAACTGAGGGCTCATCTAATGAGAAATATCGCATAAAAACCACTGACGGTAAAATAAAATGGGTGCGTAACAGAGCGAAAATGATTTTTGATGAACATCAAAATCCTATTCGAATTGACGGTATTATTATGGACCGTACCCGGCAGTATTCTACACAGGCTAATTTAGATCAAGAGCGTCTTTTACAAGAAGTTTTAATTGATATAGCCTCAACTTACATAAACATTGATTTAAAGGATGTAGAGCATACTATTCATGATTCCTTAGAAAGAATGGGGCGCTTTGTACAGGCCGACCGGTCTTATATTTTTGATTATGATTTTGAAAACAAAACCACCTCGAATACCTACGAATGGTGTAACGAAGGTATAGAACCGGAGATACAAAATCTGCAAGAAATACCCATGGAGTTTTTCCCGCAATGGGTAGAAGCTCATCAAAAAGGAGAAGCCTTTTACATTAAAGATGTATTAGCCCTGGAAAATGACGGCGAAGAGGGCTTGCGTGCCATTTTAGAACCCCAAGGCATTAAAAGTCTGATTGCCATCCCTATGAATGACAATAACAAATTGGTTGGGTTTGTGGGCTTTGATTCGGTTCAAAAACACCACAATTATACTGAAAAAGAGCAGCGCTTACTTCACCTGTTCGGTCAGATGATTATTAATATTCAGAAACGGAAAAAGGTTGAAGAACAGCTTCGCATGCAGGAAGAAAAGTATAGAAATATCATTGCGAACATGAACCTTGGCCTCATCGAGGTAGATACAAATAACTCTATACTTTTTGCGAATCATACCTTTTGCGAAATGTCGGGCTATACCTTTGCAGAATTACAGAATCAAAATATAGATAAGTTTTTTGTAGTTAAAGAAAAACGTCTCATAAAGACGGATACTGAATTCGGCCTTACGGATAATTGTGAGATTCATCTTCTTGACAAAAATGGCAAACCTCAATGGTGGTTTACAAGTGGCGCACCAAATGTTAACGATCGCGGCCAGGAAATAGGACGTATTGGTATCTATCTGGATATCACAGAACAAAAGAAACTGGAAATAGAGTTAGCAGAAGCCAAATCTGTTGCCGAGGAGGCCGCGAAGTCGAAAGAGGTATTTCTTGCAAATATGAGCCATGAAATACGAACACCCTTAAATGTTATCATCGGTATGATTCGCGAACTTGGGAAACAAAACCTCGGTGCGGATCAACGTTTTTATGTAGCTCAATCAGACTCAGCCGCAAAACATTTGCTTACTATTTCGAATCATATCTTGGATATGGCCAAAATAGAATCAGGCCAATTGGAACTTGAACAACTGGATTTTAGTATTTCTGCAGTGGCATCAAATGCTTACAGCATATTGCATAGTCAGGCTCAGGAAAAAAATATAGACTTCCAACTATTTGTAGATGATAAACTGAGCGAAGCGCATGTTGGTGACGAAGGTAGAATCAGGCAAGTATTAATAAATCTGCTGGGGAATGCGATTAAATTCACCGATACTGGATCTATTCATTTTCGTGTGGAGTTGGTTGATGAGTCTAGTACTACTCAGCGTGTTCAATTTACGGTAAAGGATACCGGTATTGGTATGAGTGAAGAGTTTCTAGAAAAGCTCTTTGATAAATTTGCCCAGGAACAAAGTGCTTCAAACCGTAAATACGAAGGTACCGGGCTTGGTACGGCTATTGCGCGGGAAATGATTCTTCTTATGGGCGGTAATATTGACATAAAAAGTCAAAAAGGTATCGGAACCAAAGTAACGTTTGAACTGCTTCTACCTAAAGGCGATGTTTCTAAATTACGATTTGCCGCCGAAAAAATTGAGGCAAGTGCCTTTACCGGTAAGCATATTCTAATCGTTGAAGATAACGAGATGAATCGTTTTATCGCCCTGCAGTCTTTACATTACTTCGGCTGCACGGTAGACGAAGCCGTAAACGGCCAGGAAGCCATTGATAAAGCTAAAGCAAAATCATACGATTTGATTCTGATGGACATACAAATGCCGGTAATGGATGGACTGGAGGCAACTTTGAAGATCAGAAATGATTTTAAAATAAAGACGCCCATTATTGCTTTAACGGCCAATGCTTTCCGACACGATATAGAACGCTATTTAAAAGCAGGAATGGATAATTTTGTCACCAAACCTTTTAGCGAAGAAGAACTTTACGCTAAGTTGATTCCATTTCTAAGCGAAACCAAAATTAAAAACGAAAATGAAGAGTTTTTATCTGAGGAGCCTCTTTTTAACCTCAAAGTACTTGAAGAGCTTAGCCACGGGGATCAAAATTTTATAACGCACATGCTCCGGCTTTTTGTAAAAATTTCCGGAGAAGCAATTATTGAATTTGATGATGCTCTTAAACGAAATGACTTTGCTCAAATAAATAAAATAGCCCATCGAATCAAACCAAGTATCGACAACATGGGAATAACTATCCTGAAAGATAAAATCAGAGAGCTTGAAAACTTCCCTGAAGACGGTGATTCAAAAGACAGAACAGAGTTAATTGATTTTGTTAAAGATACAGTCCTAAAAGTTTCTAAAGATATCGAAACTAAATTGGACAAACTTTAAGAAGACTATTCTAACGCAAGTGTTCTTTTTCTTTTCTTCACTGGAAAAGAGACAAAAGCAATTGCCCTGAGACAATAAAATCTTTAAAAAAGCCGATATTCTTCCATTTTTTGGAATTACTCTGGATTTTTTGGAAAAGCACCGAGAAAGCAAAGTCTCATAAACAATTGTATTTTAATTATTTATGAAGTTTTAAATTATTTTGGCACGGGTGTTGGTATCTCTTTCTGTAGATTCTTTAAAACAGAAAGACAAAATTCAAAATGAAACACCTACTCCTTCTTTTAGTATTTACTTTGGTCAGTATTTCCAGCCTTTTTGGTCAAAGTGAACCCTCTACATACTTTAATGTATATGTACCGCCCAATAATGAGCCTTTAAAAAGAAATGTTGCCTTAATTGTAACAGCAATTGCAGATAGTACAAACTTCCAAATCATAGATGACGATATGGATGGCGATGATGACGATTCCGTATCAGGTATGTTAATGGCAGGGCAATCGCAAATTGTGTATATCGCAGAAGGTGGGATAAACGATGATGCCCGATATGCTTCAGGCGGTGTTCTTGCAAGTAATGGCGATTATTTCTTTATCCATGCCGATAAGCTTGTAAAAGCCAAAATGTCAACAGATAGTGATTGGCAACACGATTTTGTGCCATCCGTTAATAAAAAATCGGTTGGACAAAAATTCTTCATCTACTCTCCTAAAGGTTCTTCCAACGGACGGGATATCAACGTATTTGCATACGAAGAAAATACAACGGTAACCATTTCTCGCATTTCACTTTCTCCAACGCTTCACTCCGGGCATACACACGTAGATATAAATCAACGAACCATCGTAGCACAGCGTACCTTAAATCCCGGTCAGGATCTTATTTATTACTATCAGGAAGGACGCAAATTACTTGAATCCGGCCATACTTATATGGTTGAAACCAACAAAGACGTGAGTGTGCAATATGGTTCATTATTGCAAAATTCTCGTGATGGAGGAGCTTATGTACCCTCTTCTAACGGGAGCGGCTCCGGAGATTTATTTTATTTTGCAGTTCCCTATCAGGCTCAAGGTGAGCAAGAGATTCGGATTATTTCCTGGGATAATAACAATCAGGTGAAACTCGAGCGCTACAGTAATGGTTCTTGGATAGAAATGCAGAACTGGAATTTGAACGCCATGGAACCGGCTGATTGGGTAGGCAGGCAACATGGTAATGTATCCTATCCTACGGTTTTCAGAGTTACCGCTAACCCGGGCAAGCGGGTTTCCGTGATGGAAGCAAACTGGATGGAAACCGGTTCAAACAGTACCTCGGATATGGCTACCATGGTTTCCTCTGCCAATGGAACCTCTTCAGGTACCCAATTTTTGGCGTATATGCTTCCACCAAGTCTGCAAAACAATGTGGTAAATCCATTTACAGATGAACTTTTTGTAGGTAGTATCTCCCACTTTTATTTATTCGCAGGCAATAAAAACACTACGGTCACCATCAAAGATGCAAAAACAAACGGTCAGGTTTTACATCGCACCTATGAAATTGAAGCAAACCGCTATGCCGATGCTTATTTCAATACCGATGAGTGGCGGAGTATTTATAACGGCACCGGTCAGCCTGATGGTCCTGAAAGACCATACGTAATTATTGAGGCAACCGAGAATATTGCGGTGCTTTCCACCAACTTTAATGACAACTGGATGACCTATTTTGGCTCATCTTTACCCCAGGAATTTACCCAACAAACTGAAACTTCCCGTTCAGATGCAAGCCCTGGCGAAAGTGTCACGTTAAAAACCCAGGTTATCCATAATTCTAATTCACCTATTCAAGATCCTTCTATTGAAGTGAACGTTGGTTCAGGTTTGATTCCTACCGAAAGTACCCTGAAAAACAAAACGACTACCCAACAATGGAATGGTGATATTAAAATAGATGAAAATGGCTCGGTCATCACATTCGACGATTTGACAGATATTAACGGTACAGATGACCTTGAAATAGAAACCGTTGTGATAGTTCAGCCAACTTTCAACAACGGTACTCCTGTACCAGATGGGACAGTAATTTCAGTGGAAACGGTGGTTTCCGGAGAAATTGATGGTATTTTCCAACAGTCGGTATCATCTCAGGGTATCCAGAATAATTCTAGCGATGACAGCAATCTACTCTTCACTGTTTGCGGTACCGGTTCAATTGTATCTGAAAACTCTGATAGCTGGAACGGTGCCTGGATAGACGTTACCCGTAATGGTCATGACGATCTTTTTGTAGTGAATAGAAACCCTGACAGCCCTAACAAACTTTACTTAAATAACGGTAATGGCAGTTTCTCCCCTGTAACCAACGGGCCTTTAGTTAACGATAAAGGAAATACCGTGGCCGCCGTTTGGGCAGATGTCAACAATAATGGCTGGCCCGATGTATTTATTGTAAATGCTACCGGCACGCGCAGTATGCTCTATATCAATAACGGCAACGGAAACTTTACACGAAATGTAAACTCTGGTATTGAAATCCATCCCCAGCATTTTCACGGAGCGGTATTCGCCGATTTTGACAACGACGGATATGTTGATTTGTTGATTACAAACTTCTTCCCAACCCGATTTCATCAGCTGTACCGAAATAATGGAGATAATACTTTTACACTGGTTGAAAACACCCCCGTTACCACTGTAAGCGAACGCGCTATGGCTCCTATTTTGGTGGATTACGATAATGACGGATTGATTGATATTTTTATCCCAAATGGAAATGACAAGCCGAACTCCCTATTTCGTAACTTGGGCGGTTTCCAATTTGAACAAGTAACTGACGGCGAGATAGTAACAGATACCTACAACTCTGTTGGTGCAGCCTGGGGCGATTATACCGGTAACGGATATGCAGATTTATATGTGACCAATGCCTCTGGTCAAAACAACAACCTGTACCAAAATAATGGTGATGGTTCTTTTACTAAGATTCATGACAGTATTGTTACTCAAGATGGTGGGCATAATCACGCAGCCCTTTGGTTTGATGCGAATAATAATGGTCATCTGGATTTATTTGTTACCAACGATCAGGGTTCAAATGCACTCTACCTGAATGACGGAAATGGCGGTTTTGAGCGTAAAAAAGGCGAACTTATTGGAGGTAACACAGGCCGCTCCTATGGTGCCGCGGTTACTGATTTAAATAGAACTGGCCGTTTGGATGTCATGATTTTCAATCAGGCAAATCAGTCCAACCGCTTATTTTGTAACAATAATAACAATTCAAATAATTGGATTGGCTTCTCCTTAACGGGTCAATCAAGCAATCGCTCGGCTATTGGAGCCCGCGTTTCCATTAAGGCAAATAATACCTGGCAAACACATTCCTTGCTACCGGTTACCGGTTTTGGGAGCCAAAGTACCTCTCGCATACACTTTGGATTAGATAATGCCTCTTCCGTAGATAGTGTCGTTGTGTACTGGCCATCGGGTTACCGCCAAGTTTTGACAAATAATCTATCTGTCAATCAATATCACACCATCTTAGAAGAAGATGCTACGGTGCTTTACGGTATAACCTTCCATGATAAAAACAATAATGGAGTTTGGGACGAAAATGAGCCGTTAATTGGTAATATCAGCATGAGAATGCAACAAAATGGACAATCTTTAAGCAGTGATAGCGCCGGAAAATTTGCTACTCGTGTAAATAGTGGTAATTACACACTTGCACCGGTTGGCCTCACGAATTGGTTTGTTAACAATGATGCCAGTATTACGGTACCATCAAATGCGGACAGTGTATTTGTTCCTATTCCGTTACGTGCTCTTTCTAACGGTTATGACCTTGGCGTAACCTTTGCCACAACAGCCTGGCGCCGTGGGTTCACTAACAATACCATTGTTCAAGTCAGTAATACGGGAACCGCCCCTGCAGTAAATGGCGTGGTAACCTTAAACTACCCTGAGGAAGGGTATGTGGTAAGTTCCGCACGTTCGTACACTGCATCTGGTAAATCTTTTAGCTGGAACTTACCTGAAATCAAGCCCGGCGAAGTCTACTCTATTGCTGTGACAGACAGTATAGGACTAGACGCATTTACCGGACAAGTGCTAACCTTATCAGCAGAGATTTCTGCGCCGGGAGAAGACTTAGATTTGAAGAATAATTTCCACAGCGAAGAAATTCAGGTTGTGGGCGCTATTGACCCAAATGACATAATTGTAAGCCCGATGGGTGATGGACCGGAAGGCTTCATCGAAAAAGACCAGGTACTTACCTATACCATTCGATTTGAAAATATGGGAACATGGGAAGCCACCTATGTTTTTATTGACAATCAGATTTCTTCAAATCTGGATTTAAATTCCTTTACTATGTTATCCACAAGCCATCCTGTAAGCTACAACTTGCATCCTAATGGCCTGCTGGAAATTTCTTACTCACATATCGGACTACCGCCGGCTGAAGTGGATTCGATTGGTGCCCATGGATATTTCAAATACAGTATTCGACCGCACGCTGACATCCAGCCGGGTGAACGCATACTAAACACGGCTGAAATTGTATTCGATTTCGAGGCTCCGATAATTACGAACACTACCAGACACACTATTTTTCGGACGCAAGATCAAGTTCAGGCACCAACTGTTTATCCGAACCCATTTAATTCTAGTACTCAAATTCAATTTGATGTACTACGCCACTCACATGTAAATATTCGGATTTATGATGTCACAGGTCGCTTGGTACAAACTCTGATAAATAGTGAACAACCAGCCGGAACCCATGTGGTAACCTGGAATGCAGACAGATATGCAAGTGGCTTGTATTTGGTTCGCATGCAAACTGATGTCGGAACTGTCACAAGTATAATTACACATATAAAATAAAATAGATTATGCGGCGAAAGAAAGATGCATCACGTAAATGCATCTTTCCCAAACCGCCCTAATCAGAGTATAAAACTCACTATATAGAATCTTTAGATACAGAAAAAATGAAAGGCATAATATTAGCCGGAGGCTCCGGCACAAGACTTCATCCCAATACACTGGTAGTAAGTAAACAGTTACTACCGGTGTACGATAAACCTATGATTTACTATCCGCTCACAACATTGATGTTAGCGGGTATAAATGAAATCCTGATCATTTCAACCCCTCATGACTTGCCACGATTTCGTGAGTTACTGGGAGACGGTACTCAATGGGGAATTAGTCTGGAATATGCGGAACAACCAAAGCCCGATGGATTGGCTCAGGCATTCATCATAGGGGAAGAATTTATAGGAAATGACTCCGTAGCCTTAATTCTTGGCGATAATATTTTTTATGGTCAAGGTCTTTCAAAAAAATTACAAGAAGTAGCAAGCCTAAAAAGCGGCGCCACAGTCTTTGGCTACAACGTTCAAGATCCTGAAAGATATGGTGTAGTTGAATTCGATAACGATGGCAAGGTTATCAGCTTAGAAGAAAAGCCAAAACAGCCCAAATCGAATTATGCCGTAGTCGGTCTGTACTTTTACGATAACGACGTGGTTAAAAAAGCCAAAGGTTTGAAGCCTTCAGCCAGGGGCGAGTTAGAGATAACAGATTTGAATAATCTCTATCTAAAGGATAATTCTTTAAAAGTTGAACTAATGGGCCGTGGTACCGCATGGCTGGATACCGGCACACACGACTCCATGCTCGAAGCAGCCAATTTTGTGCAAACAATCGAAAAACGTCAAGGACTTAAAGTTGCCAGTCCGGAAGAAGTTGCCTGGAGAATGAATTACATCACTTCCTCCGACATTGCAAACCTTGCTAAAAAACTAACAAAAAGTGGGTACGGAGAGTACTTATTACGATTAATACAACAAAGAGATCAATCATGAATATTATAAAAGAACCACTACCCGGACTACTTGTAATTAAACCTAATATTTACAGAGACGAACGAGGCTTCTTTCTGGAAACATGGCAACAAAATCGCTACAAAAATATCGGAATCAACGAGGATTTCGTGCAGGATAATTGGTCACGATCTTCAAAGAATGTTTTAAGAGGCTTGCACTATCAAAAAAACAATCCCCAGGGTAAACTAGTTAGTGTCAGACGAGGAGCGATATACGATATCGCTGTAGATTTACGCCAGGATTCTGAAACTTTTGGACAGTGGTATGGCGAATTGCTTAGCGATGATAATCATTTACAGTTATACGTACCTCCGGGATTTGCGCATGGATTTAGTGTATTGTCAGATATTGCTGATTTCAATTACAAATGTACTGATTTCTATAATCCTCAAGATGAATACGGTATTGCTTGGAATGATCCGGAGCTAAATATCGACTGGAAAGTTGACAACCCCATCGTATCTGAAAAAGACCACAAACTTCCGAATTTCAATGAATTAAATCTTGCTTATATACCTCAATTGATTGCATCGTAATAAAACATAATTCATTATAACTAGACTGCTCTCGTAAAAAATTGGGGAAATATTAGTTTTTTTTAGCGCTGATTTCCGCCCATCCTGTCTTCCATTTCACTAAATGTAATAGTACATTTCGGAGATGAAAGCCTCGATTACGATACCAATCACCTCACTCCTTCCGGATATTCCTGATCATGGTGACCGCTGTATCGACTTGCTGGAAAAACGTACTTCTGAATTGGATGCGGTTCTCAAAGTTTCTGTTAAACGAGATGAAAACAGCGACCGTGAAGCAGAACTTGAAATTCTGTTTGATTCCGGGAAGCTTAGCGAATCCCATCTGCGCCAAAACATTCATCTGATTGGGGAAGACATCACGCAACGAATTGGTCATTTATTGGTTGCTGTTCCCTATATCACACAAGCAGAACAGGCCAATACGGTTGGCGAATCATTATTAAAAACCAATGGCATTCTGGAAGCAAGCGCATCGGCTACCGGAAGTGTTCGGGTAGAGTTCGATAGAGAAAAACTCTCGGAACATCGCATTTTAGAGCAACTAAAAACTTTTGATAACGATATTTCCATAATCAGCCGATGTTGCAATGGGCATCACCATCATGAGAACGGCCATCATGAACATAATCATGATGAAAATGACCAAAAAAGCACGTCTGGCATCTTTTCGAGACTTAAGCGATTTCTGAAAGAAGACACCGATTTGCTCTTTTCCCTTACCTGCGGAACCTTATTACTGACCGGCTGGCTGCTTTCTTTCCTTGGGGTTTTCTCAGATCAAACCGCGCTTTACTTATATATAGGTGCTTACTTTTTCGGGGGGTATTATACCAGTATTGATGTCTGGCATTCTCTCCGAAACAAGAAATTCGACATTCATTTATTGATGCTGGTCGCTGCCATTGGTGCGGCTACTCTTGGTGCCTGGGCGGAGGGCGCTTTATTGCTATTCTTGTTCAGTCTGGGGCACAGTCTGGAGCATTATGCCATGGGTAAAGCCAGAAATGCTATCTCTGCGCTGGCCGAACTCACGCCCAAAACAGCGCTGATAAAGCGAGATGGCAGAGAGCAGAGTATTCCCGTAGAAAATATCCAAACGGGCGATATCCTTTTAATCAAACCCGGAGAACGTGCCGCAGCCGATGGTTTTGTGATAAAAGGCCGAAGCAGTATGGACCAGGCACCCATCACCGGAGAGAGTATTCCGGTAGACAAATTTCCTGCTGAACATCCCGGGGAGTACCGCAATTCTGACAAGAGGATTCCACCTGCGCACCGTATTTTTGCCGGCGCCATAAATGGTGATCAATTACTGGAAGTTGAAGTTACTGCGCCATCCAAAGATTCCACATTGTCCAGAGTGATACAAATGGTGAGGGAAGCCGAAACGCAAAAATCGCCCACTCAGCGCTTTGCCGAGCGCTTCGAAAAGTGGTTTGTGCCTGCCATTCTGGTTTTTGTAAGTATGCTGATGTTTGCATGGACCATCATTGATGAGCCTTTTTCGGATTCCTTTTATCGCGCCATGGCGGTAATGGTAGCCGCCAGCCCTTGTGCCCTTGCCATATCTACGCCTTCAGCCGTGCTTAGCGGAATTGCGCGCGCAGCCAAACTTGGAATTCTCGTAAAAGGCGGTGGTCCTTTAGAATTACTAAACGATGTGGATACCATTGCTTTTGATAAAACAGGCACGATTACGGAAGGAAAACCAAAAATAACGGACGTTATCAGCTTCAGGGGCGTATCTGAGCAAAGTTTATTACAGCTTACCGTAGCCGCTGAAATGCACATTGATCATCCCTTGGCGCGAGCCATCGTGCATGAGGGGCAAAATCGCCAGGCCGACGCTAAAGAACTTCCCGAAGTCAGCGACCTTACGACCATCTCCGGAAAGGGTATTAAAGGCATCGTTAATGACAAGCCATTACTGATTGGAAACGAGGCACTATTTTTCCAGCAGTTACCGGAGGAGGTTTTATCTGCTCATAATAAATTGTTAGGCGAGGGAAAAACAACCATGATTGTCCGCTATGGCGAGGACTTTATGGGGATTATAGGACTGATGGATACGCCTCGAAAAGATGTGGTCAATGTTATTGAATCACTAAAAAACTATTCGCGACAAAAACTGATTATGATTTCCGGAGACCACAATATTGTGGCAGAAGCGGTGGGTAAATCCATAGGAATTGACGAAGCATTTGGCGATTTGCTCCCTCAGGATAAAGCGCAAAAAATCCGGGCATTATCAGCGGAAGGCCGAAAGGTTGCGATGGTTGGTGATGGCGTTAACGATGCTCCGGCCATGGCTCATGCCTCTGTTGGAATTGCCATGGGAGCAGCCGGATCTGACGTTGCACTCGAAACCGCCGATATTGCCCTTATGGGTGATGACTTGCGAAAACTTCCTGTCGCTTTTCGTCTTTCAAGTGCTACCCGAAAAATTATTACACAAAATCTGTTCATCAGTTTAGGAATGATCGCATTTTTGGTGCCGGTGACACTCTTGGGTTACGCAAACATGGGCGTAGCTGTATTATTACATGAAGGCTCAACGCTCGTAGTGGTATTAAATGCCTTGCGTTTGCTGGGATTTAGAGAGCATGGATAAATTAAATCAGCGTAGAAGCCAGTTTTTCAAACCATTACAAGCCACGCATACTTTCCTGAACTAACTTTTTATAGGTAGCGCCGATTGGAATTTGGTCATCTCCTACTATCAGACGGTTTCCATCCAATGCTACTACTTTTGACATATGTACGAGATAAGATTTGTGAACACGCAAAAAGCCGGAATCAGATAACACTTCAGATAACTCTGACAAAGTTCTGCGTTCTAAGTAGTTTTTATTTGGTGTTCGGATTTCGGCATAATTTCCGTAAGAAGTGATGTAGAGAATATCTTTCAAATAGATTTTTTGCTTAGCACCCTCATTCTCCACTGAGATGAACTCAGCCAGTTTGCTATGATCTGATTTCTCATTAGGATTATCAGAATGCCTAACAGAATTTTCCATACGATTTTTAATTTTATCAATCGCCTTTAGGAAACGTGGGAACCTCACGGGTTTTACAAGGTAATCAACAGCGTCAAATTCATAACTTTCCAATGCATACTCAGAGTATGCCGTTACAAATATTACCAAGGGTGGATTGTTTACAGCCGAGAGCATTTCAATACCGGTCATATCCCCCATTTGAATATCCAGAAACATGAGATCGACCTCGTTATTACGCAGGAAATTAAAAGCGGAAACGGCATCGTAACATTGTCCGACAATGCTAAGATTATCCACTTTTTCGCAATAACTGATTAAAACTTCGTGAGCAAGAGGTTCGTCGTCAACCAATAAGCAGCGTATCATAAACTGACCTCCAGTGCTACCACAAATTGTTCGCCATTATTTCTAATCTCAAGTCTGTGTTTTCCGGGATACAACAATTCCAATCTTCGCTTAATGTTATCTAAACCTTTACCGGTGGATACTACTTTCTTGTCTTTGAAAATAGGATTTTCTGCCCGAAACGATATGACATTTTCTTTTTGCTCAAGTTCCATAGTAATTTGTGAAACAGAACCTGCCATCACACCATATTTTACTGCATTTTCGATAAATGGCATAAAAAGCGAGGGGGCTATTTTTAAAGCTGGATTCCGGACATTCACTTTAAATTCTATCTCATTATCTTTTGTTAGGCGTAACCTTTCGAGACTCAGATAATTCTCAATAAATTCGATTTCCTGCTGAATACTTACTTTTTGCTTTCTTTGTGTTTCTAATTGGTAGCGCAATAAATCAGATAAGGCCAAAATCATCTCAGAGCCCCTTTCAGCATCTTTCAAATTCAATGCATACATATTATTCAGCGTATTGAATAGAAAATGTGGATGTAATTGTGATTTCAGGTTTTCCAGCTCACTTTCTAATAATTTCTCCCGCGCTTCTTGTAGCAATAGATGATCAATAGTACCTCGCTTCAGATATCGTAAACCTATAGCTACCCCCATCACTAACAGGAAATTCATATAGTTTTGAAAATACCCCATAAGTAATTCCATGCCTAAGGATGACACTATCATTTCGAAGATGTGAGCAAACAGCAATGGTGTAACAAATAGCATTGCAAAAAAAACGACTGGTTTTTTGCCTTCAAAAAAGTATGAGTGCAAAAATAAACCCACATAGGCCCCACCCATTATCGATATAAATAATGTGAGCGGGATAAGCGCACTAGGGGTACTCAGACCAAATATCATGAGTCCGACGCTTAACCATGCTAAAACATGGTAGAAATAAGTTTTTTGAAAAATCTCTTTCATATTCTGCAAAATAGCTCCTGCTTATCAGAATACTAAATTTTTGGGATGAAACGTGTTCATCACATAATAATGGGATTAATCACATATCAGATTCTATTCATCACTTTTTTTTCATCTGGATGGTTATTTGGGTGAACTTTGGGTGTAATTCCAACCAAACTCATTCAACTATGAATACTTTCTTCTTAGCCGCAAATAAGTTCTTGATGACTAGTTTCGTCATTACCATCATGCTGTCTTTTACATTCAATTGTAATGGCATGCCTGCTGATAACCCAACTTCCCAGTCTGTGGAAATTCCCGAGATATGGTGGGAGCAAGCTGTGAATAAATTGAATACAAATAACGGTGACTTATCCGATTTAGACTTTCTGAAAGATTTGATAGGTAACAAAAGAATTGTTGCATTAGGCGAACAAACGCACGAGGATGGAGCCTCTTTTGCAGCAAGGGCAAGAATAATCGACTTTTTGATTTCAGAAATGGATTTCTCCGTAATCATCTACGAAAGCGGTGTATTTGATATGTTTCACGCTCAAAATTTATTGGCAGAATCAGGTGCCATAGAATCCGTAACAAATGGTTTTTATGGCTTCTGGCGTGGAGAAGAGCAACAATACATGTATAGTCAATGGCAAGCTTACATCGATAAAGGACAGGAGTTGACTTTTGCCGGATTTGACATTAAGCACACATCATACGGATATGAAAACTCCAATTATACCAAGGCTGTAATTCGGGCTGTAGAAGAAATTATGCCACAATATTTAGAGCGTGAAGAGTTTTTGTCCTGGCTTGGAATTTGGACCGATATAGAAGAAAAGGCATCACGAGATGGGATTCGCGGGGCTTTGTCTCGTTTAAGATACAAGATGAATCGCAGAACAAAGGCACAATTTGCAGAGAGCAACAAATGGTTAAGTGCTAAATTTGCGGAAAATGATGCTGAATTTTGGGCGGTGAAAATTGCTCATTTAGATGAGGGAATCTTGGCCTATTCGAATTTGAGATTAGGTCATTTGATTACAATGAGGCGTTTTATTGATTTAAATAACAGACGAGATGAATTGATGGCCAGTCTCCTTGAATGGCAACTCACAGAGCAATTACCAAATGAAAGAATAATTTTAGTGGGCGCAACCTATCACTTTCTTCAAAACCCGGACAAAGTTGATCCCATAAAAATCCAAAGAGTACCAGTACATGAATCTGTTATTATGATGAATGAGTTATCTCAAGAGCTCCGTGATGAAATTTATGTGATAGGCTTTGCCGCTTACGAAGGATATTACGGTATGAGTCGCGGAGAAAATTCAGGAAATACCGTTACAAAAGCGCCGGAATTTAGCCTGGAGCATCAGGTAGTTTCCAGAGGATATGATTACGCTTTTGTCTCCCTTGCACATAATCAATTAGCATCTGAGTTTTGGGATGCGAGTCCGGTAATTCGTCTCCTTGATTATCATAGCGAAATGCGCAGCTCAAGTTGGGATGAGATATTGGATGCAGTAGTGGTGATTAGGGAGATGTATCCAGTGAGGTTTTAGAATGGATTACCCTAGAGACGATGACCCAAGGTTAGAGACCAAAGGCTTTCAGCCTTGGATGGGGGATTCTTGAAGGATTGAGGGCTTTTTAGCTTTGGATTTTTAGCTTGCAGACTTTTTATGATTGGGGATTATATTATATTTTGTATTGAATGTATTACATATAATACAAATAGGATAAAAAATGGCTATTAGTGTTCGATTGACTAAGGAAAGTGAAAAGAGGTTGGATAATCTCGCCAAATTGACCGGGCGGACTAAATCATATTATGTCCGGAAAGCTGTGGAGGAAAAGCTTGAGGAATTGGAGGATATCTACTTAGCTGAACAAAGAATCGAAGAGCCTGAGGGTCCAAAGTGGTCTTTGGAAGAACTTATTGCCGGAGATGACCTGGAAGATTGAATTTGACAATCGAGCTCGAAAGGAGTTACGAAAACTCGATGAGAATTCTCAGCAGCGAATTCTGGAATGGATTTCAACAAATCTGAAGCACACTGATAATCCTCGTCAGCATGGCAAATCCCTCAAAGGTCATTTCAGAGGTCTGTGGCGGTATCGCATTGGGAATTTTAGAATAATCTCACAAATCAAAGATCAGGAAATCTCAATTCTGATTATTCGAATAGCTCATCGCAAAGATGTCTATGGCAAGTAATGAAATTAATACTACGTGCCACAAAACGTTTGATAGGTCTCGTCAAAGTTTTTGGGGACTTCCTGTAATTCATCTAGGCTGCATTCCTTTGGATAGGGATTTTGGAGTTTTTTGAGCAAGATATTCAGCGGGTCGAGGTTTTTGTCGTTGGCGGCTGACTCCAATGCATTTTCTACGATGTGATTTCTGGGTATAAAGGCGGGGTTTACGCTTTTCATTCTCGAAAAAGCGTCTTTCTTTGAGATATTTCTTTTCTCGAGTTCTGAGAACCACTTTGTTTTCCAGTTTTTGAAGCTATCTGAATCATAAACGCTGTTTTCGGGGATCTTATCCGTACTTAGAATTCGGAAAGTGTTAATATAATCGGCATTATGTTCGCTCATCCAATCTAATAATTCCTCAGCCAATTGGTTTGTGCTGGATTCTGCTACAGTAAAGCCAATTTTCGAGACGAGCATCTGTTCCCACTTTTTTGTGAAAACATTGGCAAAATCATCTACGATACCCTCAGCAATTTCTTTGGCTGTCTCTGTGTTTTCAGACATGAGGGGCATCAAGGCACTGGCAAAAACCGCCATGTTCCACTGCATAATCCTGGGCTGATTTCCAAAACTGTAACGACCAAAGGAATCTATGGAACTGAATACGGTTTTTAGATCATACTCATTCATAAATGCACAAGGACCATAATCAAATGTCTCGCCGGCAAGGCCTGTATTGTCTGTGTTCATGACTCCGTGAATAAATCCAACTCGCATCCAATGCGTCACCAATTCCGCCTGGCGCTCACACACGCGTTTTAATAATTTCGCAGCTTTTTCGCCTTCCGGTAAATCAGCCAAGTCCGGGTCATGTCGCTTCACCGTATAATGCAATAACTCCCGCAATCCGGGAATTCCGGTAAAGCGAGCAGCAAATTCGAAAGTCCCAACCCTGATATGACTTGATGCTACTCTAGTGAGAACAGCACCATCATGTGGTACTTGTCTACGCACGTTATCTCCGGTTGTGACTACAGCTAAACTTCGGGAAGTTGGAATTCCTAGATGATGCATCGCCTCGCTGATGAGGTATTCACGCAGCATGGAATACAAGGTTGCACGACCATCTCCTCCTCTGGAATACGGAGTTCGTCCGCTGCCTTTTAATTGTATATCATATCGTTTACCCTCTGGCGAGACCAACTCTCCTAACATAATTGCCCGGCCATCTCCAAGCATAGTAAAATGACCGAATTGATGACCGGCATAAGCTTGCGCAAAAGGACGCATTCCATCAGTGATATCATTTCCTGCAAGCATAGAGAGCAGTTCTTCCTCACTTTGCGATATACCCAATTCATCCGCTAATTTATTATTAAAATAAATTATGTTAGGTCTGGTGGTGGTAATAGGTTTTTGCTCGGAATAAAATTTGTCTGACAGAGATAAATACGTGTGTTCAAGCTGCATGCTGTAAGAGTTTTTTCGCTTAATGAGAGATTGACGTTTTTCTGGTATATATAGAAATTAACCAAATTCTCGTAAACAACGTTTTCTGTATGGCATCTAATACAGAAAGCGGGGAAATCTTAGGTAAACTTGACCGGAAAAGTACAAATAAATGTAGACCCTGCACCCTTTTCGCTCTCCAGGGCTACTGTGCCATTTAGTTTTTCTGCAATAATTTTCACTGTGTATAAGCCGACACCTGTAGAACTCTCATTTCCTGTTGGCTGGGCAGATAGTTTTTGGAACATTTATACATTACGTCTGATATGTTTTTGAATTCAGGCATTTTGTGAGTTGCCAGGCTATAAGCCTCAGTTGGACAATCAAGCTTATGCTATCTCAAAAGTTACATTCTTTCCTTTTTTTCTTTGTAGATGTGACTAATAAACTCTTATATTTGGAGTCTATCAAAAAAGCGATCTATCGCGCCGCTGTGGTGGAATTGGTAGACACGTTGGACTTAAAATCCAATGAGACTTAAACTCTCGTACCGGTTCGAGTCCGGTCAGCGGTACACCCTAAGCCCTTGTGAAACAATATAATACAGATTCGCAAGGGCTTTTTATTTCCTCTCCTATATGAGTACCAAAATACTGCGGGGACAACATGGG
>SKIC01000154.1 GCA_007116685.1 Balneolales bacterium | reverse complement strand
TGATGGATTGTGCTTTGGAGATATTTACTGATACCTACCCAAAGAAATTTCTGCATCAACTGATTTCCAGCCAATTGGATTTGGATCGTCTCGATTATCTAAAACGCGATAGTTTTTTTACCGGAGTTTCTGAGGGTGCAATTGGTATAGAGCGTATTCTGAAAACAATGCGTGTGCATCAAAACAATATCGTAATCGAGCAAAAAGGAATTTATGCAGTAGAAAATTACATCATAGCTCGCCGATTGATGTATATGCAAGTATATCTGCACAAAACGGTCATTAGTGCTGACAAACTGCTTCGTTCTATTTTTAAACGAGTACGCTTTTTAAGAGATGCCGGCGAAAAAGTATTCTGCGCCTCTCCTGCCCTTCAGTTTTTTGTAGAAAATCGTCCCTCAGCGCGTAAAGGCATAAGTTCAACTCTGATTGATAATTTTGTTCTAATAGACGATAGTGATGTTCTAATCAGCATTAAATACTGGCAAAACCACAAAGACCCCATTCTTGCTGACCTTGCAGGTAGATTTTTGAATCGGAATTTGTTCAGAACTACGTTTTTCAAGAGTAAACCCAACGAGCAAACCATCACTTCATTCAAGAAAGCAACCAAAAAAGCTCTGAAGAAAGCCGGATTACCGGATGACGATGAAAGTTTGTCCTATTATCTCATGGTTGATTACAATTACTCAGAGGCCTATAAATATGAGAACGAAAGTATTTGGATTCTGAATCAAGAACAGACTGCCATAGAATTCTCTAAAGCTGCTGATACAAAAAATATCATAGCCCTCACAAAACCTGTTGTGAAGCATTATATTGCTCACTTAAAAGAAATGGAAACTCCCTGATTATGTCTAACAAACGTTTTCTTCTTGTTTTATTAGCAATTGGCAGCATTTTTCTAATTTTCAGATTCGTTCTGTTTGACAGTGATTTGGTAGAACGCACACCAATAGTGATTATCTCACATGAGTCTGGAACCGAATTCCCGCTCAGTTATGCTCAAAATGGGATTCATCTGGAATGGGATGAGTTATATTTTGCGGATTCCTACTACATTCTTTTGATTGATAAAGACAGTCAGGAAGAAGAAATGTTTTATACCACGGAACGCAATATTATACTGGCTGCAATACCTCCCGGCGAATATCAGATAACTATTACCGGTCTGTATGAAGATGAGTTAGATTCAGCTTCTGAATTATTTGAATTCACAGTTTTAGAACGTTTTGATAAAACTATTTCCCGCTCGGATATGGATTTGGTGACTTCTCTTCAACCTTTTTCAGACGGCTATATTTTATCGGGATTTTTACCACAACCGCACTCACAAGACGATTGGGTTCTTCTCTACGCAGAAAACGAGACCTGGAAAAAAGTCTCTTTCGGAGAACTTCCATTCATTCCGGTTCATGAAGATGGCTATTTTGAAGTATTTACGGATTCCTACTCTAATTTCAATCTCAGCGTCACTTCAAGTAATGATGAAGAGTATCCTGAATCCATTTCCAGTCCTGATGAATTACCATCAGTTGACGGAATTTTCATCTTAAACAGATTCAATTTCTCTGTCGAAGTGGAATCCTGAGTTACTTCTTCTTTTCGTGGATGAAATAATTGGCGAACAGATATTCAATCGCCAATGCCTCGTTTCCTTTCCAGGCTGAAATACTTTCAAGAAATTCCTCTTCTGTTGCTGTATCAGGATCCAATCCATAGGAAAACAAAATCCATCTTCGTAAACCACGCTCCATCCCTTTTTCAAATTTGGATGGGAAACTTGCGTCAGGTCTGTCTCTAAAAAGCATCAAATCCTGAGCCGTTGTCGGACCAATTCCCCTGATTGCATTCATTCGCTGATAAAAATCATCAGGAGCCAAACTTTCAGCCTGTTTATTAGAAATTCTACCGGACAAATACTCCTCTGCCAATCCCACCAAATACTCGCCTTTTCTAAGAGATAAGCCGTGCTTTTTCATTCGCACAGGATCACCTTTTGCCAATCTTTCCGGTCTGGGCCACGAAGCAACCGAACCCTGCTTCGACTCCAACTGAGCGCTAAATGCTTTTCTTACCTCATAAACCATTTTCTTGGCGGTTGGTTTATGGCTGATTTGGGTTTGAACAATACGATTGATAGCATCTTCCCAAAAACTAGCTCTTGCCATGCGCTTGAAACCATAAAATTCCCGAAATAAAGGTGCCAAAACCGGGTCTGATTCGGCATTTGCATATAGTGGCTTCAGGTCTAAATCCGTACCCAAGATCCTGCTTAATTGATGATTTATCTCTTTTTGCTCTGCTTCATCAACAGAATCAGAAACTTCGATAGAGAATTCAGGATGCTCAGCATCACCATTAAACCGAGTGGTTACCAAAACATCTCTTTCTTTCAACACCAATGGACGTGTGAATCCTTCCTCAAAAATGCGTTCCGGCTCATGTTCGGCATCAAAGTAGGGATCAATATCCAAACTCAAATAGAAATCGTGAGGAGGCACAGATGATAACTTCCAGAATTTTTTCATGTGATTTAACATAATCACAAATTATAAACTTTTAAGGTTTAATTTGTGTCCAGTCTTTTAGGGGGTTAGAGAGACATAACACTTTTTTTAAATTGGAAACATTTACTCTCAACCTTGGTTATTAAAAGTTAGACTGTGCTGTTTGCACCCAAGTCATAAATTCCTGACATTAGCATGATTAAATTCAAAGCCCATTAAGCGCCATAGGGTTAGTGTCGGTTGAAATAAAAAATTGATCTCTCTATTTAACACAAACAAATCATAAAACTAATCTATGAATACACTACGATACGGAATTCTTCTACTGTCGATTATCTTACTTTTCTCATTTTCTCATACAGCTTTTGCTGCAACTGAGGAATGTGATGTCACTGTCCAAACCGGTCAAAACCTGAATGATTTCATTAATGCGGTTCCTGAGGATCGTGTTATTTGTGTACAGCCGGGTACGTACTCTGCCCCCATTACCATTACTACCAATAACCTAACCATAGTTGGTACAAACAGCACCAACAGACCGGTTATTAGTGGTAGCGGCGATGGTATCACCATTCAGGCTGAAGACATAACTCTTAAGGATCTCATCGTGCGCAATAATAACGAGGGGATAAAACTGGATGGCGCAGAGAATTTGATAATTGAAAACCTTCTGATTGAAGATAATAGCCGATTCGGCATCTTTGCCACTGGCTCAAACAGCGGTTTTCAACTTCTGAATAGTACAGTCCAAAATAATAATGTGGGTGGTGTATTTGCGCGAACTGTTGCAGACTTTATAATGGATGGCAATGTGGTGACCCAAAACAACGGACAGCAAGTACAGGTTCAGGATGACGCCATCATTCGAAATAATACAATCACTGATAGTCGGGGAAGTCAGCCTACCGGAATACGAACCTGGGGCTCCCGTGTAGTAATTGAAAACAATACCATTTCAGATCACGATACTGGTATTGCCATTTCGCAGGGGAACCATGAAGCTGAACTGACCGGAAACACCCTATCAAATAATGAGGTGGCCCTAAGGATTTCTGCAAACAATGCGCTGTTAGATGATAATACCTTCAACGATAATGATCTCGATATACTGCTAGAAGGCGGCCGGGATGCGGTAATCACGGATAACTTGCTATCATCTGGTTTGGCAATAAGTCCGTCTAGCGTGAATACTAATGTTTTTACCCACGAAATGAGTGGAAATACATTTAGTAATGGTGATGTATTGTTTTATCAAAACGGTGGAAGTAATCCTTCCATACCTTCAAATGCGCGACAAATCATTATCACGAACGCCAGTAACGTTACAATCTCAGGATTTAATTTTGATGGGGTATTACACCCTATCCAAACAGCCTACATTGGTGCAGATTCTGAAATATCCGGTAATACGATTACCAATCATCCTGAAAGTTTTCTGGCCACACTTTCTCTTGGCGCAATTAACGTTACAGGTGGCTCCGGCACCACTATCAGCAACAACCAGATTTCCGATTCGGAAACGGCAGGAATTAGTGTACGGAATGTAGCCGATGCTAAAGTTTTAAATAACTCCCTTGAAAATCTATTTACCGGTATTCTAATTCGTTCATCAAATAATACCAGAGTGGAAGACAATACTATTGATGATATGTATTCTTTATCCGGAACTGCTAACGGTAATGGTGTTTATGTTGGCAGTAGTAGCTCAGTTGTCATCGAGGATAATATCATTAACAATACAGCAAGGCATGCCATTTTTGATGCTAATTTGAACACCTCTACTGGTGCTGTAATCAGAGGTAACACTATCGATGGAAGTGGTAATAATGCCATCGCATGGTATAATTCAAGCGATGTATTAATCGCCAATAATACAGTTAGAAATACCGGTGGCGGATATGCCATTCGGGCTGGTACTGGTTCTGAAACCAGAAATAACCTGGTAGAAAATAACAACAGCGGGGGAATTGATGTCAGAAATTTCGCGCTTGCTAGAAATAATACCGTTCGAAATAACCTTTCGGGAATTAATGTTACCAGCGGTTCCACTATTCAGGATAATATTATTGAAGGCAATTACTTTGAAGGTATTATACTGATTGGATGGACTAATCAGGTAATTACGGGAAACACCATCAGCGGCGGGCACCAACAGGATATTATGGTCAGGGGTTCATCAACCGTAACCATCACCAATAACACCACAGAAACGGGAATTGTACTTTCAGTTTCGAGCACGCCCGAAGATTACCCGGAACAACTGGATCATGTAATCAGCGGAAATACCATTAATGGCAACCCCATTTTTTACTCCAACGGCAACCCCTCACCCTCTATCCCGTCTGATGCAGGACAGGTGATTATTTTTGATGCGGAAACAGTAACCATCTCCGGCCGTACCTTCAGCGATGCCGCGATGCCGGTTATTGCCGCGTATGTAGACGATCTTACCATAACCGAAAATACCTTTACCGGCACCCGCATGCGGATTGATGTGCAGGTGAACGCGGGCGTTACGGCCTGGCGAACCGGAAGCCTGAATCTGACAGGCAACCAGTTTGATGGATTTTATCAGTCATTATCGATTAGAGCTGCAGAAAATGCTGTTATTGCTGATAATGAGTTTGATTACACTGTTATTTCTACTGATGATGACAGAATTCTGGATAATGCATTCAGCACCATTACGGCTACTAATGTTGTAGGATTGACATTAAGTGATAATCTGATTACCGGCGCTCAAGCCCGTGGAATTTCCATGTCAAATATTAGTAATGGTCTCATAGAGAATAACATTATCAATGGCATGATGGCTTTTGGATTGATTAATGTGACAGGAAGTAATAATAGTGTAATCGGAAACACTTTTTCGGAAAACGAAACAGGTCTGCGTACTACGGGTGAAATGGAAATTACCGGGAATAAGTTTTCAGAAAACTCCGATTTCGGTATTAGCACACAAGGAAATGGCAGTAATAGTCAGGTGTTTAATAATAACATTATCGGAAACGGTACTGGTGTACAGCATCAATTTGCAGGTATTTTAGATGCCCGAAATAACTGGTGGGGCGACGCATCAGGTCCCTCCGGTGGCAATAGTGACCCCGAAACAGGCACCGTTGCTAATGGCTCTGGTGATTCCGTAACAGGTAACGTATTGTTCGATCCTTGGTTGAGTCAAGAAGCCGGCCCTCCTACTCCATTCTTTGCTGTAAGCATCACTGGAACCAACTCTCCTGCCGAAGTGCTTGATGTGTATTTTTATGTAGTCAATACCGGCTTAGAAGAAGGCACACAAACATTGGTGCTTGAAAATTTTGATGGTGATGTAGTAGCAGATACTGAATTGACTATCGCCCCGGGTGATACCGTTTTCAGCCAATTAACATGGTCTCCTGATCCGTTTTTCTCTGCTTCCGGCACGCTCACTGTACGAAGTGAGGATTCTGAAGCTAGCATCAACGCCGTTCTTTTTGATGGAGAAGGCATGATGCCAATAGCAGAATGTACTGATATCGATTCCCCGGGTGAGTACATCCTCGTAAATAATCTTGAATCGGATTCAACCTGTCTAACCATTTCAGCATCTGATGTAATGGTTTATGGAGACGGTCACTCCATCGTTTATAC
>SKIC01000151.1 GCA_007116685.1 Balneolales bacterium | reverse complement strand
CTATAAGGAGATATTGAGTAAATACTCTGTTCTCGTTGCTGAAAGGCCAGGAGAGAAATCGCCTAAATTTGAGGGAGATATCCACTTTATCGAACATAAACCAGTTTTATTTTCAGCAACAGCTATCAGAAATAAAAGAATGGATGGAGTAGAGAACTGGGAATCTGACTTACCTCGTTCAGTTGCAGACTATATACAGGCTAACCAATTATATCACAGTGGTGAATAATTCGAGTTAGTTTCTCTTTTCTGCAAAAAACTGTTTTAATAACCATTTAGCGTCTTCTTCTAATACTCCCTGAATTATTTCAATTTGATGATTTAGTTGTTTATTAGCACTGATATTAAACAAACTGCCGCAACCACCCGCCTTTGCATCCATCGCTCCGAACACGATTCTATCTATTTTTGACCAAACCAGAGCTCCGGCACACATGGGGCAAGGTTCAAGTGTTACGTAGATAGTGCAACCCTGTAAATATTTTTGATTTCGATGTTCCATTGCCGCAGTTAAGGCAATCATTTCTGCATGTGCAGTGGCATCTTTAAGTGTTTCTACTTGATTATGCCCTTTGCCAATCACCATGTCATCATGAACAATTATAGCGCCCACCGGAACTTCGTTTTTTTCTAATGCTATGCTTGCTTGTGTTATGGCCATGGCCATATATCGTTGATGGTCTTGTAAAATCATTTGATGAGTATTCGCAATATCCCCAAAAGGAATCAATGAAAATTTGTATTTTCCGCTTTTCAATTAATTTATAAAAGTTTTTGTTGCCATAAGCATGCAAACTAAATAACCCGATACTGATGGAAAAAAATATCGACGCTCAATTTTTAGCAATCCTAGAATCTAAAATCCGAACAGTACCGGATTTTCCTAAAAAGGGTATAATGTTTAAGGATATTACGCCAATGATGGCAAATCCCGAAACCTTGCACCTAACTTCCCGATTGTTAGTTAAACCTTTTGCTGATAAAAAGATTGATATTGTTGTAGGAATTGAATCCAGGGGCTTTTTATTTGGTCCGGGTATGGCAATGAATCTATTTGCAGGCTTTGTTCCAATCAGAAAACCAAACAAATTGCCGGCAGATACCATCAAAGAAAGTTATGAACTGGAATATGGTACAGATACTCTTGAAATCCACAAAGATGCGATATTTGAAGGTGCAAACGTAATTATTCATGATGATTTGATTGCAACCGGTGGCTCAGCCAAAGCTGCTACGAGTTTGGTTAAAAAACTAGGTGGAAACGTGGTAGGGTATTCTTTTTTAATTGAATTGGCATTTTTAGAGGGAAAAAAGGCATTGGAACCAAATGCCGAATGCCATTCGTTAATAGTTTTGTAGATTTTTTAGTGTGATTCCTGAAGAAATAATGAAATAAGTAGTAAAAACCTCATTTTATTGTTTCGAAATCATATGCTAATCACTATATTTATCCGCTAACTAGCTTTATGCTAACGGGTTCTCAAAGATTTTAATAAACAGGTCAATAATAATACCAAGACGAAGAAAACATGATCACAAAAAGTAAATTCAGAATTTTCGGTAATCTCTTTGTTGGTCTTGCGCTGCTTTTTACAGGAGCTTGTGCTACACTGACAATCACCGATGTGGATTTTTCCGAGCCTATGGAATCAGTATTAGAAGTAAGTTCTAATGGAATGGTTCAAGATGTTGAGAAAGGATTGAAATTTAATATTCTACCTATCCAACAGGAAGAAACCGGTGAAGGCAACCGAGTAACTATAGAGGAAATCAGAATAATTCGTGGTCAAAAAGGCCATTATTTCATCATTGCTCCCGGATTCAAGAACGTTTATGTGTTCAGTGCCAATAACGGTGAACTGGTTCTCGACAACACTATCAAAATCGACGAGAATGGTGTTGCTAATCCTGCGTTCAACCAGCGTGATACCTACATTCAACTTATAGACGGAACCTCCCGGGCATTCAATCTCACTCACGAAGGCCTTCGTAACTAAAACAAAAGCGTCAAAAATCAATAAAATGAAGATGTCAGCCATTAAGAAATTTTTCACCGTACTTATCGCCCTTTCTTTCGGGCTATCAGTACAATCTTTTGCGCAGTTTCAGTCTGACTCTGAAGTGAAGCGCAATTTCGACAGAGATATTGCCGATGCTAATCAAGCCGTACGTACGATTCAGTCTGTAGCTCAGGCTGATTCATTGCTTGATGTCATCAATAATATTCCTGCTAAATACAGCGACAATACTAGCTTCCTAGACAGAGTAATGCATCCAAACACTGTTAGAAGTACTGTTCAAAACTTACGTGATCTTGCACAAGTAACTCGTGAAAGAATTCGTAGAATTGAGCAACAAGGCGAGAACGTTACTGTACTTGAGCAGCGAATTTCTGAACTCTCAGATTCTGTATCTGATAGTAACGAAGAATTACAGAGATTGCGTGAGCAATTGAATCAAGCAACTCGCGCTCGTAACGTAAATGCAGCTCGTGCTCGTGATTTCAGCGATGCCCTTCGTGAGCGTGATGAATTCATCCTTCAATTAATTGACTCTGTATTTGTAGCATACAGCAGAGTTGATTTAGCTTCTCTTTCTGCAGCTGAGCGCAGACAAGTAGCTTTAGAGCTCGATCCTGAGAATGTATTTGGTCACATTGAGTCAGTAATTGCAAATAATGTTGACTTCCTTAATACACACACACAATTAAGCTCTGAAGATTTCTTACGTCTTTACTCTGTACAAGCAGAGTTCAAAAGAATGTGGGATAACTTAGGGTCACGTTTGTCAGAATTGTATGTAGATACTGACAGATCAGCCAGAGTTAGAGCAATCTCCAGAGAAATTGACGGATGGGGAAGCACTATCGATAATGCAGTTTGGCAATCAGTCGCTGCTTCTTTCTCCCAGAGAGAAATCGAAATGCAGTCTTTCAGCAGTGCTGCTTCTTTCAACGCCGCTCTTAACAGCTTCCTGAACACAGCTATTGAGCGTGCCAGAGAAGGTGGAAGCGAAGAGGAATATGCTCGCTATCAGCAATTCGCTAACGTTTGGAACAACGACGTTAAGTCTAGCTGGCAAGAATATCTTATCGATGCAGGTTTGATGTCATACCGTGACTTCGTAGCTATCGATCAGCAAGTTTCTGAGTGGAAAGTTTTAGCTCAACCACAATCATACGCTTTCATGATTTACCTCGGCTTAGCGCTGGTAATCATCATCGTATTGACTATCCTCTATCTAAAAGAAAAAGGAAGAGCTAAAGCATAAGCTTTAAAACTCTCTCAATCTTAAGCCTGTCGTAGATTCCTGCGACAGGCTTTTTTTATGGGAAGTATTTGGCTGAGAGAGTTTTTAGTTCAATCAATAGTAACTTTTGTAGACATCGGGCTGCCGCAAATAAAAAAGGTACAGCCTAAGACTCAAAAACATAAAATGTTCAAGAATTAGTGAGCAGTCATGCAGCTGTCCGAGAGATTGGAGAAACTTTGGTAATTACATACAGCCGCCTTCTTTGATATCGATTATGCTTTTCCATGTGGTCACCCAATCTAAATCGATGCAGTTTTAAATTAGATTGCGACAGCCCGTTTTAGTATCGGGCTACCGCAAACAAAAAAGGCACAGCCTCAGTCTCAAAAACATAAAATATTCAAGAATTTGTGAGTAGCCATGCGGCTGGACTGTCCGAATACATTGCTATGGCAACGAGGCAATCTTACGGATAATCCACTCAGCGCTGAGGAAAAGGATAACCAGTATAAACCAAAAAGGATTTTGATAGGCTCTTAATTCGCTACTGATACTCTGAGTGATGAATTCGTTATGACCGTCTCTGCGTAATTGATCCATTACAAGATTTGCGTCTTGCCATTCAAAGAATTGTCCGCCGGTTTCATTGGCTAAAAATTCAAGGAACTCGTCATTACGAACAGTGTTAATAAATTCCTGATTTGACGAGCCCACCAGAAACTGTCCTGATCTTTCATCAATAAGCCTGTTATCCTTTTGAGCTGTTGCAGTGAAGTTATATGTACCTTGTGGTAGGTTACCGGCATTTAGTCGGTATTGGCCTAATCCTTCGTTAATCATTGTGTATCGACGTTCTTGAATGGCGCCACCGGTGATTACCACATCTATAGAAGCATCATCTTCTTCTAGTCCGCTCTCATTCCGTAGAAAAGCATTTAAAACCACATTCTCAGTTTCCTGAATCACATTTCGCGAAGGTCTTATTCTGAGTAAAGATTCATCATCAGAAGTTGAAGTCCACTTTATCACATTATTCATGAATTCTTCAGTAAAACGACGAATTTCACCACCATTTAAGTACCACTTAAACCAACCATGTGCCGAAATGAATGCCGTTCTTGTATTTCCTATACTGCGTAGAGAAAGAAGTGGTGTTTCTAGTGTATTATTTCTGAAAACTGGATTTAAAAGTATTTCTGCATCACTGTCAGCATTCAGGTTTCGTATGGGAGAAAACAGGGGAGGAGTAGTTCTGAAATCAATTTCAGGCAATTCCAGAATCGGGTGAGAAGTGCTACTACCACTTAAAGCCAATCTAACATCGAAAAACTCAGTTCCTCTGCCGCCTCTAATTGGCGAGTTCGGTAGGAATTGTTGCACTAATCGAAAATCAGACTTTGGTGAAGCCAACCAAACCATGGGCGTCCCTTGCACATAGTTCTGAACTTGTTGAATAATATTTTGAGGTATGTTTTGAGTGGGGAAACCATGGAGAATCACGAGTTGAATGGAATCAGCCTGAGCCGGAAATTCGCCTTCTAAAAATCTATCGTCACCTAACCAGGTTCTTGAATCTAAACGTATGCTTTCATCTGTCAGAAGGATACTTCTCCAAGCCCGAATATCAGGATGTATCTCAAAACTAAGCAGCATGACGTTAATTCGGTCATCTAGTACTTCTATAGAGAAAGCCTGAGTATTATTTTCTGTTGTCCATTCGCCTTCAATTTCCGGAACGTGAATTTCATACTGCTGAAAACCTTCATCTTCAAGTAAAAGCTCAAATCTTACTGTATGTATTGAACGCTCCTGAGTAGTTGAAATCGTTTTAGATTCAAGTATATCTCCATCGCGACGAAGCTGAATTTCGATTTCCTGACCGGGCATTCCGTCATTTCTAATAGTGGCAGAAACCGGAGAGATGGTGTTTGTGTACCCTATTTCGTTGTGAATGACATCTTGTACGATAATATCTTGCAGGCGACTATTATCACCAATAGCAACGGTATAGACTGGGAAATCGAGCCGTGTTGCCAGCCAGGATAGATCTCTTCCTGTGTTGAAAATTCCGTCACTAACAAAAATGAGAGCCCGTTCATCTTCCCGTTCATCCAGGAATTGCGTAATGGCTCGGCTGATATCTGTCCCGCTGCCATCAAAAGATAAGGTGTCCGGTTGAGCAGGAAATATATTACGATCAAAGCCAAAAGTCCGGAATCGGATATTGGGTTCGTTTTCAGCCGCTAGATGTGATATTACCTCACGATAAGATTCCAAGCCACTATACTCTCCCTTTTCGATAGTTGTACTAGCACTATTATCAAAGATGATGGCAACACTTGATCGGATTTGATCTGTCTCAATGATGTTGAAAAGAGGATTCAACAGAACTGCCAGAAGTAACAAAAAAGTAGCAGAGCGAAGAGAAATAAGGCTGATTTTTTGCCAGGGTTTTATATTGGAGATGCTTTTGTAGGTAAACCACGACAAAGCCACACTACCTGAAATAAGTAAAAAAATCAGGAGCCAGTGTAATGAGGTGCCAAATCCTTCAAAAGTGAATTCCAAGATAACCGCCTTAGCGCAGAGTTTGGATCAGTTTATCGATTAGTTTAACGATGGTCATTCCATCTGCTTCTGCAGCGTAGTTATTTACTACTCTGTGGCGAAGAATAGGTACTGCAAGAGCTACAATATCTTCTTCACTAATACTAAATCTACCGTGAGCCAGAGCTCTTGTTTTAGCCCCGAGAATTAAAAACTGAGAGGCTCTTGGTCCTGCACCCCAACTCATGTATTGATTGATGAAATCAGGAGCTTGTTCCGTATTGGGGCGCGTTTTAGTGACTAATGACACCGCAAAGTGTAAAACGGATTCCGGTACAGCAACTTCTCTCACCAGATTTTGGTATTCTATGATACTTTCACCACTTACCACCTGTTCAACTGTGGATATTGAGCTGGATGTTGTTCTGGTAACAATCTCCATTTCATCCTGAAAACTAGGGTAATCTAACCAGAGATTAAACATGAAACGATCTAATTGAGCTTCAGGTAGGGGGTAGGTTCCTTCTTGCTCAATCGGGTTTTGGGTAGCCAAAACAAAGAAAGGCTTATCCAGAGGATAATTTTTACCCGCGGCAGTAACATGGTACTCTTGCATAGCTTCAAGAAGAGCAGCCTGAGTTTTTGGCGGAGTTCTGTTAATCTCATCAGCCAGAATGATATTTGAGAAAATAGGCCCTTTAATAAATTTGAAGACTTTTTTCCCTGTTTTAGGATCTTCCTCAATGATTTCCGTACCGGTGATATCGCCGGGCATTAAATCAGGAGTAAACTGAATACGATTAAAACTCAGGTTTAAGGTTTGCGCAAGAGTTCGTATCAAAAGCGTTTTAGCCAAACCCGGAACACCAACCAATACACAGTGTCCTCTGGAAAAAAGGCTGATTAATAACTGTTCTACGATTTCTTCTTGACCTACAACTACCTTGCTAATCTCTTTTTTAAGTTTTGCAAAATCTTCATGAAAAGCAGTTGCTTGTTTTTCGTTAATATCAGCACTCATTACCTTATTCATATAATATTTGGTTTACATCGTTGCTTCTAACAGTTCGGGCTCAGCGGTAAAATCAGGTTCCGGAGCACCTTCTCTGGTTGGTACATCAATGAAGTATTTGATAAATACCTCTGATCTTAAATCTTCCATCCAGTAGAATAATTCCCTTTGCTGCTTGTATTGAAGCGCAAATTGTTGAATTAAATCAAAGTCTTGTTCCAGATTTGCTCTGTGTTCCGGTATTCGATTTCGTAGTTTGACAATTCTGTATGCCTGACCACCATCACGACCTCTTGGCCTGAATGAGCGAGGCTCAGAAATATCGCCAGTATTTTCAAGAAGCAAATTGATTCTGAACAGATTAGGATCCAATTGTTCCACCGGAATACGACGTTGTCCTGTTTGAGGATCCATCAATCTGCCACCCATTGGTGCTGTTTGTCTGTCGTCTGAGTGACGCCTGGCCAACTGAGCAAAATCTTTGTTATGTACTAGCACACTATCGCGAATGGCATTTAACTTGTCGATGGCGAATTGATTATCTAGTTGATCTTCTCTAACGCTAATCAAAATGTGACTGGTACGGATTTGATCACCGCTTCTTTCATCAAGTCGAATCACATGATAACCCTGAATGGTTTCTACAACTTCAGATAGTTCTCCGGGATCAAGGGCCGCCGCCGCCGCAGCATATACGGGCAATAGGTCGTTGGTTGATACCATTGGTAATGCACCACCACGAGAAGCCGTTGGTCCGTCGCTGTATCTTCTTGCTAAATCCTCAAGGCTTTTGTTATGATTTAAAATACTGTCTCTCAGAGCTACTGCTAAATCACGGGCTTGCTGCTGTGCCTGTCCGGAGGGTGGAGGATTTATCACGATATGGGATAATTCTACAGATTCAGGGATTACGGGCAGAGAATCTGAAGGAATAGAGTTGAAGAATTCAACAACTTCAGGCCTTGAAATGGTGATGTCTCTTATTTTGCCTTCACGTACTTGCTGAACCAGAATATCTTCACGGAAAGTCTCTCTGTAATCAGAGCGAATTTGGACCAGGGAACGCCCAAGCATACGTTCCAATTCTTGCTCGCTTCCCGCTTGTTGAGTAAGCATGCGGATACGTTGATCTAATTGACGATTTACTTGTTCATCGCTGACAACAATTGAGTCTCTGCGTGCTTTTTCGATGAGAACATATTTGTCAATTTGCGACTCTAATACCTGGTACCAAAGTTCTTCGTCAAATTGGCGAATATTTGATGATCTCATGAATTCGAATACTGCCTGATCAATTTCCGATTTCAAAATGATGTTATCATTTACCTGAGCAACTATTTTGTCAAGAACTTCGGTGCGTTGTGCATCAGCAGTCTGAATAAAGAGGGCAAACAAAAGAAAAAAGAGAAGTAGGTTTCTTAAAAGTGACATGTAATATCTTAATACGAATTATTAGCAGCTAATTAGAATACGTTTCTAATCACCACTTCATTGTTTGATTCTGCCTGAAGAAGCAGGTTTCTTTCGAAAGAGTTAACCCTGCGTTGTTTACGATCTAGTTTCAGCCATTCTTCAATTTGGCTGAGTATCCAATCAACATCGGGATGATCACCGGCAGCGCGATCTTCCATTAACTGAACGAAATGAAAATACTCACCAATTCTGTGGATTGGGGTTATTTCTGTTATTCCGATTCTTTGCAGATAGCTATGCATAAAATCATAGTCTATTGCAGCTAAAGATTGAGGAAAAAACAAATTTGCGTTTCGAATAGCCGATTCCGGATCTACATCGAATTGTCTGGCTACATCTTCCCATGCACGCCCACGTTGTAAAGCCGCTTTTGCATTTCTGGATTCCTGAAGAGTTGCAGTGCGGACATGGCGAAATCTTACATGACGCTCACGAAGAACAAATTGGTCTTTGTTCTCTTCATAGTAACCCTGAGCATCTGCACGGCTAATAGGCTCATCAGAAACTTCATCAACAACTTGAGAAATCAAAGCCTGGGCTAAAATATCACGGGTTACTTCTTCGATTTTTGACTGTATCAAGTCATTCTGATGAAGTCCCCGACGTGTAGCTTCTTTTGCAAGAAGTTCACGTTTCACCCAGTTATTTCTGTATCTGTTAATAGCGTCAGTTCTACCAATTTCCAGCATTGCGGGCGGAATTTTGGTTTCTACATCTTCAAGGAAGAGTTTTTTATCACCAACTTCGGCAATAACGGTTCCCTCTCTTTCCGGAGTCATCTCCAAACAAGATGACACCAGAAAGGAAGTAATAAGCAAAATTGAAAAGAGGAATATCCAGCGCAAAAATGAGGAAAAGTTAGAAGTAATTAACGAATTCGTTCAGGGTAAGAATGTACGGAATATTTTGCTCTCATTCTTTCCATCCATTCGGCTTCTCTGATAGGTTGATAAGTAGCCACCAGCTTGTTAAATGCTTCTTCAAAGGTCATTTGGCGTGGTTCTAAAATCTCTTCCATCAGATACATGGTTTGGCGTCTTCTGTATTCAAAAATATCGGAGAACTCACCAACGGCCAAGCCGTCCATTTCGCTGAAAGGAAAACTACTTAGAGAGTTAATAATATCTCTGCGTATAATTAATCCTTGAAATTCATTTCTCAGGCTATCAATGGGCATTCCCTCAAGAACGGCATCTTTAACCTTGAGAAGAGTAGAATCAGCCATAGCTGCGATTCTCACATAACGATAACGCTGCTCAAACCAATATTCTTCAGGGTTTTCTTCGTAGAGAGCTTTCAGAGCCAGAGTATCTAAACCTGCGTAATTCCAAACGGAATCTTCGGTGATGCTGAAAACAACCAAGCCATTTAGATAATCTCTGCTTAATTGAGCAAACTCTTCAAACTCTTGCTTTGTGATTGAAACCAATTGTTCGCGAGCTGCATGATCAGCAAATCTGTCCAAATGCTGGAATCTATATCTGTTTCCATTCTCTGTTTCTAATTGAACCAAGAGCCAATCTTTGAAATCAGAGACCGTGTAAGTAACATCATTTATAGTATAAAAGGGCATGCTGAGCAACTCATCAGCTTCATCCCAATTTTGATTATTGAAATCATGTTGAGGTGTAGCATCAAGAAAATTTTCTAAAGCTTCAACGCTTGCTCTAACGATTCGGCCATTCCCTACTTGCTTAACTGTACCTAGAACAGCATCCTGATTCTGGCGATAGCGGGGGAGTTGGCGTAATCTTTCATACAGATGCTCCATTTCAGCCTCTCTGGAAGCAAAAGTGCGGATAGAATCCAAGCGTAAAATATGAATTCCATATTCCGTAACAACAGGCTCAGCATACTGCCCAACCGTTTCAAGGCTGAAAACGGCATCTGTAAAGTCGGCACTGTATCGGGATGTGTTTATCCAGCCGATACTTCCGCCCGTTTGGCTCGATTGACGATCATCGGAGTAGTTTTGGGTAACATCATCCCAGCCCATTCCTTCTTCCAGAAGTGCAAAAGCTTCTTGAGCTCTTTCCATTGATTCTTCAACAGATTGATCTTCCCCTCTGGTATTGAAAAAAATGTGAGAAACCATACGATCTTTGAGGGTTTCTCTGCGATCTTGCACATAAACTATGTGATATCCAAATTGTGTTCGGAAAGGCATGCTTACTTCTCCAACAGGAGTGTTATAGGCAACATCTTCAAATGGTTTAACAGACCAGCCCGCTGAGAAATAATTTAATTCTCCACCCATGCTTTGGTTTCGCTGTCTGCTGGAGTATTCTTCTGATAATTTGATGAAATCTTCGCCATCTAAAAATCGCTGTTTGGCTTCTATCAGGCGATTATAAGCTCTGGCGGTATCACGAGGGGAGGCATTTTCAGATAATTGAATCAGAATGTGTGAGGCTTTGATTTCATATTTTGAGCGCTCATAAAGTTCTGCCAACAATTCATCACGTACGCGCTTTTCTAACCAATAAGGCACTGCGCTTTGGTTTTCGTAGTTGGCGAGTTCTCTTAAAATATCTTCGCTATCAAAGTATCCGGCATCACGGCCTGCCGCAAGTTTAACTTTGTAATCGATATAGAGGGATAAAAATTCTTTTAGTGCCAGTCCATCATCTTCCTCTGGAGTCATAGTAGCCGGACTATTATGGAAGTTGGCTTTTAATTCTGAGAGGGTGATGGGATTACCGTCAACAGTAGCAACAGTAGGGTCGGATTTATCTGAAGATGACTCAAATAAGGCGCAGGAAGTGAGTCCTATGAGGAGAGCAAAAACGCCAATCTTGCGAATAAAAGAGTCTAACATAAGGTATATAAAAGATGGTTTACGTTTAGGTTTTTGATTAGCACTGAAAATCGCTTAAATCTTAGTTTCTTACAAACTCTGATTTATGATTAATGATGTCCGACTAAATTAAAGAATAATTTACGTTTGCTTTACCTCCCCCTAAATCCCCCGCCAAAGGCAGGGGACTTGAAGAAAGTCTGGAGTTCTACCCCCTCTTCCGCCGCGGCGGAGGGGCCAGGGGGAGAGGTCTCTTTTAAGGTATAGATTTTTATGATTTTTGCATGTGTGGAATAAAGGTTTTACTGGACATTAATGATTTATAATCTATTTCAGCTTGAAATGCGTTGATGATAGGTGATTATTTCAAGAACATCGTACACATTTCGGAAGGAGAGATTGTTATCCTGAGCATAAGCACGTAATTGTGAGGAATGACTTCCTAAAACAGAAAGTACGGCTCTTCTGCGAAGTCTGATTGTATCCCACTCATCGTTTTCAACGATATAAATAGTGCCCCGAGGTCTGAATTCGTCGTATCGGGAGCCAGTTTGATGAATGGTGTCGAAATTTGAACGCGCAAACTGCTTACGGTGCTGCATCAGTATTTTTTGGCCATTATTATCTGATATAATTTCAAAAAAATGATGTGGCTCGATTTCAAATTCTTCATTTTCATAACCGTTTTGGAAAGTCCGTAATTGGCCATTATCTACAAACTCAAATCGGGAAATTTGATTAGAATCCATTATAAGAGCATGTCTGCCAAATTGTACTTGTAGCGAATCTATGAAGGGCACGTAGCGTAAGGGGACATTTTCTCTTTTCTCGCCATTCCTTAGATAAAGTGTACCATTAATGAATTCTTCGTGCAAATAAGGATAACCCATAATACCCTGAGATTCAGGGCTCTTCTCGTACATGAATCTGCCTTGAGATGCATCCATCAAATCAAAATCCTGGGCTCTAATTTCTTCGGCAGAAAAACTCAAAAAGCAAAGAGTTATAATTACTGTATATAAAACTGCGAAATTAACTCGTTTTGCTATAAAAAATATCATCATAAATATAGGATAGTGAACAGATTAGTCAGCATAACTAAAAAGTTATACTGATTTCAAACGCATAACATCTCAATCTATTCTGTGTTGATTTGAATTGTGCCTTCTAAAAAAGAATACCTGCAATTGTAGCTGTCATTAAATTCGCCATACTTCCGGCAATTACAGCTTTTATTCCAAATTCAGCGAGCTCTGATTTTCTATTTGGAGCCAGACCGCCAATACCTCCAATTTGTATGGCGATAGAAGCAAAGTTAGCAAATCCACATAAAGCGAATGTTGCCATGGCGATAGTTTTGGGTTGTAGTGTTTGCTCTGCAACCAATTGAGAGAGTCCTTCAAAAGCTAAAAATTCGGTCAGTACTACTTTTATTCCAAGTAATGCACCTACATCAGCAGCATCTACTATTGGTATCCCAATAAGTACGGCAAAAGGGAAGAAGACCCATCCAAGTATGGTTTGAATGGTTAATTCCAGATTTGGGAAGAGGTCTGTAAGGCGTGTTACATCACCAAACCAACCCAGCATGTGATTGAACATGGCAATAAGAGCCACGAAAGCTAATAACATAGCGCCTACGTTTAAAGCAAGTTTTAAACCTTCTGAGGCACCTGACGATGCAGCGTCAATTCCGTTCTTATCTGTTTTTTCAACAGTCATTTTAACATCGCCTTTAGTAACGGGATCTCCGGTTTCCGGATACAAAATCTTTGCAATTACTAAAGCTGCAGGTGCTGCCATTACTGAGGCTGCAAGCAGTTGTTGCGCAAATAACTGACGCCCAACTTCTACTGCCAATTCGTTAGCAATAGCATAGGCATCTCCTAAAATCATGATATATGCAGCCATAATACCACCAGCAATAGTAGCCATACCACCAGACATCACAGCTAATAACTCTGAGCGAGTCATTTTTTCGATAAACGGTTTAATGAGAAGCGGCGACTCAGTTTGACCAACGAAAATATTTGCAGTTACTGACAATGATTCAGCACCGGATGCACCCATCAGTTTTTGCATCCCTTTGGCCATATACTTTACAACAACCTGTAAAATGCCATAATGGTACAAAATGGTGGTTATCGATGCGAAAAACACGATGGTTGGTAATACCTGAAAAGCAAAGAAAAATCCAAGACTTCCACCTTCAGCAGGACCTAAAGCAAGGTCACCAAAAATGAATTTTGAACCTTCGGTGGTAAAGTCTAAAACAAGTACAAAAAATGATGCCAGGAAATCGAAAGCTTTTAATGGCCAACCCAGAGGGGCAAACCATGCTCCCATAGCCGTGCCTTTTAGAATGAAAACAGCAAACATGAACTGTATACTGATTCCCACACCAACCAGGCGCCATGAAATCGCTTTTCTGTTATTGCTTAATAAAACGGCAATACCAAGCAAACCTGCCATGCCAAATATGCCATGAATAACATCAATCATAAATAACTCCTGTTTTCACTAAGTCCTTAGGTTTCAAAACCGTCATCATCAAATTCCTGCGATCTTTTCGCAGATTGTTTTGCTTCTTGCGCACGAGCATCAGCATTTAGTCTGGGGATGGGTTTTCCTTTTCTAATATCGGTAGGTGGTCTGAAACAGTGCCTTGCACGGGGCTCATAAGCATCCGTTTCACCAACGAGAATTCGGCTTTCATCAGCCACAACACGCTGTGAGAAGTTGGCAATCATACCACTTTCAGAGCAAATAGCATGTAATTTGGTGACATATTCAGCAATAGCTAATAGATGAGGCATAGGCTCAAATGGTTTGCCTATATAATCCATATCTAATCCGGCCAGAATCACACGTTTACCGCCGTTGGCCAGAGTGTTAGCTACATCAACTAATCGGTTGTCAAAAAACTGAGCCTCATCAATACAAACAACTCTGGCGTTACCTGTCATCAAAACAATCTGATCAGCCGTTTCAGCTACAATACTTGGTAAAGCCGTAGAATTGTGTGAAACAACCTGATCTTCACTATATCGATTGTCAATTTTTGGCTTTACAATAACTACACTTTGGCCGGCAATTTGGGCACGCCGCGCTCTACGAATCAATTCTTCGGTTTTGCCACTAAACATTCCTCCACAAATAACTTCAATCCATCCAACATTTTGAGGCAATACGGTAGGTTCGTGCAGCATAGATTTTTTGGAAATTATAAGATTTGATACGTGGTGGTTGGAATATATCTGTACTTGATGGAAAAGAAAAACTTTCTGTGTTTTTTTGGTTGAGCATTTTTCAAACGAAATGTGGTAAATAGCATTATCTGTGAACTTTACATTTATTATTCACCTACAGTTTTGATATTTTTAGCATTCTGTAAGCCAACACAAACCCGAAATACATTTACGCTTATGCGCCGCTGGAAAGGACTTCAAATAGAGGCCGAGGGAGACGGAATCTCCAAACCACTTAGCCGTCAGGTCAATTTACTTGGTACACTTCTTGGTGATGCCATCCGAAAAATGGCTGGTAAAGATATTTTTACACAAGTTGAAACCATGCGCCAACGGTGTAAAGAAGCCTATGATGCTGATGAAATTGCGGAACGTCTTAAAATCCTGAAGGATATGGATCAGCTTAGCATCAAAGAAGCTGATTGGTTACTGCGGTCATTTACGTCATTTTTTCATTTGGTGAACAGGGCAGAGCAGCGGGAAATCATCCGAATTAACAGAGAACGGGAAATTGAAGCTACATCCGATAATCCAAGACCGGAATCTCTACAATCCGCCATTCATTACCTTCATGAAAATGGAGTATCATTTGAGGATGCGCTCGCTTTAATCAAAGAAATTGATATTCAACCCACACTTACTGCGCACCCCACGGAAGCCAGACGCCGAAGTATTTTGCATGTGCAAGGAAATATATCCTGGCTTTTAGAGCGGCTTGGTTCACAGGATATCACACCAAATGAGCGTGAAAATTACATTTCTAAGTTGTATCAGCAAATCAGTGTACTTTTGACAACTGATGATGTGCGTCCTTCAAAATTAACCGTAGATGATGAGGTTAGAAATGGATTGTACTTTTTTAAAACCTCGATTTGGAATGTTATTGCAACGATTTATCGTGATTTAGAACTGGCATTTGAGCAATATTACGGTGAAATACCTGAACTACCGGTAATTTTGAAGTATCGCTCGTGGATAGGTGGTGACAGGGATGGAAATCCATTCGTAACCGCTGAGGTTACCGAGCAAACCTTAAATCAGCATAAACTGGTCGCTTTCGAGAAATACGAAGAAATTCTGGACGAACTTTGGAAAGAATACAGTATCTCTTCCCGTCAGATTGATATCCCGGATGAATTGAAGAATTCCATTGATGAAGACATAAAATTGATGGAGGATTTTCAACCTTCGGTAAAGCAACATTGGCATGAGCCGTTTCGGGTAAAAATCAGCCTGATTATTGAAAAACTGAAGCGAGAAAAGAAAAATTACATCGTCACAGATACTTTATTTGATAAATCTGGATTCGAATATCCTGTTGGAGCGTTTATTGAGGATGTGTATGTATTACGTAATGCTCTTCGCACTTGTGGATTTCACGAACTAGCCAATCTTGGCAAGTTACAGGATTTGATTTATCAAATTAAAACATTTGGTTACTCTATTGCCTCTTTGGATGTGCGCCAACACAGCCAGGTTTATGAAGACGCTGTTGGTGAATTATTGCGTGAAGCCGGCATAACGGACAATTACGCTTCTCTGGATGAGGAAGAAAAAATCAACATCCTACATCAGGAATTAAAAAATCCTCGTCCATTGGTTCCAAGGCAAGCTCGCTTATCTGATCAGACCAATGAAGTAATGGATACGTTTCGCGTGATTCGTAAAACGCTAAGAACCGATCCCGGAGCGATTGGTAGTTTGATTGTAAGTATGACGCATCAATGCAGTGATTTGCTGGAAGTGATGCTTATGGCCAAAGAACTCGGTATTTGGAGTTTGAAAGATGGTAAAGCTCAGGGTGATTTGGATTTTGTGCCACTTTTTGAAACTGTGGATGACCTTGAGCGCAGTGCTGGTTTGATGAAGCGATTATTTAATGATGCTGTATACAGTAAGCACTTGGAAAACCGTGGTCATTTCCAGGAAATCATGCTCGGGTATTCCGATAGTAATAAAGATGGCGGTTATTGGATGGCAAACTGGGCGCTACACAAAGCTCAGGAGGAACTTTCTGATATTTGCCGTTCTCACGATGTAACTTTCCGACTCTTCCATGGTAGAGGAGGAACCGTTGGTCGTGGTGGCGGACGTTCGAATCAGGCTGTAATGGCGCTTCCATCTTCCTGCCATAATGGAAAAATCAGAATGACTGAGCAGGGGGAGGTTATTTCCTTCCGATATGCCTTGTCTACAATTGCGCGTCGTCATTTAGAGCAGGTTATTCACGCCATGGTTGTTACAACAGCTGATGCAAAGGGAATAACCAGCAACAAAGAGGATGACTACCGAAAAGGCTTCGAATTGATGGAAGAAATTGCTCAAAATTCGATGGCAGCGTATAAGTCTTTTGTTCAAAGCGATGGCTTATGGCAATGGTATACAGCAATAACCCCAATTGAGCATATCAGCCGGTTGCCGATTGCCTCCCGACCCGTTTCCCGAAAATCGTCGAATGAGGTAGATTTGAATAATATTCGCGCAATTCCATGGGTTTTTGCCTGGACTCAAGTCCGATATAATTTACCCGGCTGGTTCGGACTTGGTGCTTTAAAAACCATAACTGATAATCCAGAGCATTTAGAAAGTCTGCGGAAGTACTACAAAAAATGGAGATTTTTTAAGGCAGTATTGCATAATGGCGAGCGTGAAATGGCAAGGGCACACTTAGAAATTTCTAAATTCTACAGTGATGACATCGACAATCCCATCCATCAAAGAATTGTGAAAGAATTTGAGGATGCACGTGAAGCGATATTGAAAATTACGGATCAGGAGCAGATGTTGGATTTATCTCCTGTGATTCAAAAATCGATAAACCTGAGAAATCCATATACCGACGTGTTGAATTTGCTACAAGTATCATTGATGAAGAAATGGAGAACGGCTTCAGAGGAAGAGAAAAAGGAAATGAAGCAGCTGATGTTCTCCAGCATTAATGGAATCGCAGCTGCTATGCAAAGTACCGGATAATCTGCTCATAATATGGCAAAAGAACAGAGTTCAGACACCAAAGCCGTACGTATTCAAACGCAGAGAAGTGATCAGCGAGAGCATTCCACGCCTTTGTTTTTAACTTCCAGTTTTGTGTTTGATTCTGCTGAGCACGCAGAAAAGTTGTTTAATCAGGAAGTAGAGGGTAATGTTTACTCTCGTTATTCCAATCCTAATACGGATGAGTTTATCCATAAACTTTGTGCTTTAGAACAAACAGCAGCCGGTATAGCTACCGCATCTGGGATGAGCGCTGTATTCTCAAGTATGGCGGCCTTATTGGAGCAGGGAGACCATATTCTGGTTTCCCGGGCTCTTTTTGGATCAACTCATCAATTGCTAACGAATGTATTTGCAAAGTGGGGTATTACGCACACATACGTGGATGTAGCTAATCCCGAAGATTGGGAAAAAGCCATTACTTCAGACACAAAGATGATTTATCTGGAAACGCCCTCAAATCCAGGATTGGAAATTATTGATCTTGAATGGGCTTCAGAATTGGCAAAGGCACATAATCTTATCCTGAATGTGGATAATTGTTTTGCTACACCGGTCTTACAGAAACCTGCTCTTTTTGGTGCTGATATCGTGATTCACTCCGCAACAAAATTTATTGATGGTCAGGGTAGAGGCTTGGGCGGCGCTATTTTAGGTAGTGCCGATTTGATTGAAAAAGTTCAAGCGTTTACACGTCATGCCGGGCCTGCAATGTCTCCATTTAATGCATGGATGTTTTCAAAAAGTCTGGAAACATTAAGTGTGCGCATGGAGCGCCATTGTAAATCAGCACTTTTCCTTGCGGAATGTTTAGAGAAGCATCCTAGCATTCAGGAAGTTCGTTATCCTTTTTTGCCATCCCATCCAAGTTTTACGTTGGCAAAAAAACAAATGAGTGCCGGTGGCGGACTTTTCACCATAAAGTTGGATGATAAATCCAAAGCTCGTTCATTTATTGATGGCTTGAAGATAATTTCCCGTTCTTCAAATCTGGGTGATACCCGAACTATTGCCACACATCCGGCCACAACTACCCACTCAAAATTACATGCAGAAGAGCGCGCACAATTGGGTATTACAGATGGCTTAATCAGAATTTCATGCGGCTTAGAAGATGCTCAAGATTTATTGAGAGATATTGAGCAAGCGTTAGATTGAAAAGTTATCCTAAGTTTTAGGTTAAAAAAAGAAAAGCCTCAGTAGTTTAGTACTGAGGCTTTTCTAGTATATTATATTTTAGCTGATTTAAAACTAAAATCGAAGCTGAATTCCACTCCATGCAAATGCAAGAGCAGTTCCACGATCTCCGGATTCAGAGCGCGTCATCGCTCCAACAGAGAACTCAAAATTCTTAAGGCTAAGCCCTGTTCCGAATGAGTATAAAGTTTCAGTGTAGCCACCTGTTCTCATACCAAATCGAATTGGGATGATGTCGATAATTCTATACTCACCACCTAACGTCATAAAGGCACGATCATTATGAAAACCATGATCGCTATAGCCTTTACCGAAATCTAATACAGCAGATGCTCTTCCGTAGATGTATGCAAATCCAACTGTGAAGGTAGGAGTACTTTGCATAGAGAAGCTTGAAGCGTCTTCGGATTGAAAGTTAAAATAGATATCACTAGCCAGGCTGTCCGTGAGAACATAATCGATGTAATCACCTCTTTCGCCATCGAAGTCTCTGTCTATTCTATCCTGATCTAAATCAATTCCATTCCAGTCCAATGTTCCATTACTGCTGAATCTTTTGGTATTGTCGAAGGTAATTGATCCCATATCCTGCAGAGAAACAGACATTCTTATAATATTTTTACCGCTACCCAGAATTGGGGTGCGTGCAATTTCTCCTCGATCCCATTCATAAGTGGCTCCAATATTAAATTTAAAAGCTGTACCAAGCACAGAGCCTGCATCGCTGAATCCATCATCGAGGTAGTCAGAAATATCTACATCAGAAGGGTTCTCAGCAGCATTTCTGGCATCTACAAAAGCTTGCATACTATTGCTGAGTTCGCCAACGGTTCTCATAGAAATATCAAAACGATGGGTCAAATCACCCTCAGCTTCGCGAATACGAAGGTCAGAATCCATTTCGAATCCCAGATAACCCTGTCCCAAAACCAATACAGGGGAGACACCGGCGTAGACTGTATGAGTACCATCAATTAGAAATCGATTAGACTGCCAAACCTGGCGCGCATAGGAGAATGCTAACTCAGTAGTAGCCATGATTTCTAAAGAAGAACCGACAGGTACAAAATCACTGAAAGTGTCTGAACTAAAACCAGTTAGGCCAAGTTGAAGCATTCCTTTATTGATTTCGAATCTGTTAAACACTCTGGTACGGGCAGCAAATCCAAACGCTGATTTATTAGCTCGATAACTAGCCGCTATTGGAGTGATATCCATATAAAAGCCCAAAGAGCTACGGGCATCAATTTCTTCACCAAACCACACATTGGATAATTCCAATGATGTAGCTGTATCAAGTAATCTACCTGTAGTGAAATAATCGTTGTAAACACCAATATTAACTAATGGACCACCAATTCCGGTACCAAATCCCATTAATCCAAAAGACAATCTGGTATCTCTGTTATTGACCATCATGTTAGCAGGATTCAGGAAAATAGCATGGTGCCCGGAAGTGAACGCCGTTCCACCACCACCCATACCAGTATTAACTGAGTTAATATTATTTACCTGTGCAAAGGATAATCCGGTAGCTATTAGCGTAGTAATTAATGCAAGTCCGGTATTACGAAGAAAACGTGTCATAATTTTAATCTACAGTAGTAATAAGTTTGAATTTTCCGAATAGTTTGAAGCCGAAGTAATCATCTGCTCTAACTCTTACTTCAGAAGAACCATCGACAAATGGTGTTTCCAGTTCTCCACGTAATTTTATGTTTGCTGTTTTAGCAAGATCTTTTAACTGATCACTATTTAATGAAATAATTAACCTGTCGTTAGTTGCTGCAACGGCAAATCTTGTTCCGGGATCAATCAATCCTGACCGTAAGGCAATATCTTGTTCGCCAGACTGGCTCAGAGGTACTTGCGTAATCAGGTTATCTTCTTCATCGAGGAAATCCAAGAAAAGGCGCACGGTCATTGGTAAACGATTGAAGTAATCTAATCGTAATGTTGCCTCGCTGATTTGCATATCGTCGCCTTCACCGGGTAAAGCACT
>SKIC01000108.1 GCA_007116685.1 Balneolales bacterium | reverse complement strand
CGATTATCCGGTGGTACAAAGTGCATCATTACAGGATTTCTCTGGATGCTTCGAAGTGCTTGTCCGGTACGCAGGAAAGTCTCCGAATTGAAGGCTGAGCCTGGATAAGCTGAATCATCGCCACCTATCCAAAAAAGTATATCTCTGTGATTGGCGGGTAAACTTTCTAACCATCTGCCTGCTTGTTGTGTGCTGGATGCCCGTAATATGATTGGAATATTTTCACCAAAATGGCTGAGCCTTTCTATTTGGCGCACATTCGGTCTGCTATCAAAAACACCATACAGATACGCCCTGTGAAATGCCCGGGTAGCAACGGTGTCTGCAACAAGATTAACCGTTCGGATGAGTGTATTGCCATGCCCAACTTTGATTGAAATATTACGCTCAGGAAACTCCACAAAACCCATGCTTTGAATTCCCTGCTGCTTAAGTTTCATAGCTAGTTCTGAGTGCAACCATGTTCTCGATACGCCACGTGGCACTCTGACTGTGTATACAATTCGTTCAAAATCAGGATTAACCTGAATCCTCTGGGAGCGAATATTTTGGGGTGGTAAATTATAAAGTGCTAATTCACGTGTGATAAGAGAATCTATTTGAATCACCTCTTGCTCTGAAGTTGGTTTTTCACCAAGTTCGTAATACAGCATCAAAAAAGTGAGGATACTGCAGGCAAAGAGTAAACCAACCAGTATCTTTTTCTTTTTATTAAATTCTTCCTTTATAACTTTGGTCATAAAATTTTCAAGAATGACTCAATTTTTTGCCAGTTTATTAATGCCTTTGCCTTTATTTTTTCTGGCAATCGTTGTCGCTTTTATCATGCGGAAAAGTAAGAAGAAAACAGCATATCGCATAGGTTTTACTGCTCTCATCTTATTTTATATTTTTACGACCCCACTTTTGGCGTCCATTTTTATCAACCTCGTTGAGGCGCCATATCATAATCAAATAAAGCCAGAGTCTGAAATTTCTGCCATAGTTATTCCCGGTGGTTATACAGCGCAATTTGGTTCTCATGGCGAAGTTATGGTACAAGCTTTACCGGGAATTGACAGACTGTTTACCGGAATCCGTCTCTATAAAGAGGGGATTGCCCCCATTGTTTTGCTTTCCGGTGGAAGTAATAATCCCGAGCACGAAATGCCGGAATCTGAGCGTATCAAGAAATACTTGATATCGTTTTGGGATATTGATGAAGACGATATTTTGCTGGAAAATAAGTCTATGAATACCAAAGAAAATGCGCGTTACTCAGCAGATATCTTTCATACAATGGATATGGAGAAAACGATACTGTTGGTTACTTCTGTAACACACATGCGCAGAGCGCGATTGGCTTTTGAACGAAATGGATTCGAAATAATCCCTTATGCCACAGATTTCACCTTTCTGCAAGTGCGCTTTCCATCCATGCTTATCCCGTCATCATCTGCCTTAAACTATAATTCGGGAATTATTCGTGAGTATCTGGGTCTGATGTATTATAGCCTGGTTGTATAAATCCTTTGCCAAGGCTGATATCAAGGTTCTTTTGGAGCTTTTTCTCCATCATTTTTTCGACGACAGACAAGCTATCGCAATCTTTTGGGGACAAATCCCATCTGATGGCTCTGAAACGAGGTAAACGCAGAGTATAACCGGCTTTTGTTCTTCTATTTATTTGGATATCGTCAAATTCGACTTCCACCACGATTCCAGGTTTTAGCGAGAGCGTAGGACCGAAGCGTTCTACAGCATATATTTTTATCTCTTGATTTATCTTCTTCAGTTCCTGATTTGTATACCCACCGTAAGACTTCCCAATTGGAATAAATTCTTCTTCATAGCGGTCATCCTCCGCAACTCGTATCCCAAGAGTAAAATCCGAATAGGTACCACCTCGCTTGCCACTGCCGGCATGAGCGTACATGATTACGGTATCCAATGAGCCGCCCGGTTTTTTTACTTTTAACCAAGATTTTTTCCGTTGACCATATTCGTAGCTACTATTTTTGTGTTTGAGCATCAATCCCTCATTACCTCTTGAGAGTGCATCATCAAAGGCTTGCTCTAACTCCTCGTGGTTTGCTACATCAAATTGTCTGGTAAAGGCAATTTTGTGCTTTTGGCAAATATCTTCCAGCGTTTTTCTTCTCTCCATTAATTCCTTTTCGAACAGAGATTCTCCATTCCAGTGCAAAATATCGTAGGCAATGAACGTAACGGGATATTTCAATAAAATCTTAGAATCCGGTTTTTTTACCCCCATACGCTTTTGGAGTTCCTGAAACGGCCGAATCGTTTTATCCTTGTAAACACAAATTTCTCCATCTAATACTGAATCTGGCAAGTTTAATCCCTGAAAAAAGGTTAGAAGCTCAGGAAAAGAATCAGAGATATCGTTTAAATCACGGGAAAACAGTTGTGCTTTAGTGCCGGAAATATGCACCTGACATCGCATTCCGTCAAACTTTTCCTCGGCCTTGTATTGGCTCAAATCATCTACCGCTCTGCTTTCAATGGGCGATGCAAGCATAAAAGCCAGGGGATGAAACAACCGGAATTGGGCATGATCCAAAGTACTTGATGCACACATCCTGGCCGTTTTGCCTAAGCTGCCCGTAATCATGTGTACATATCTTACCTGATTAAGATCCTGATTAAATGCTTTTGCCAAAGCTGAAACGATACTTTTTGACTCAAACCCAATCCGCAAAGAACCTTGTCCCATAATCCTAATGAAGTACTTTGTTTCAATAGGATGTAACTGAGACCAAATCTTCTGGATTAGCGCATTTTTTTGGTCTTTTTTTCTGAGCGATGCCAATTCCTCAAACCAAAGGGATATCTGTTTAAGGTCGGGCAAGGTCGGATTTATTTGTTTCTGCGCTTCGGGGATGTTGGAAAAGAGTTTTTCTATAGTTTCTGATGCGGAACCGGTAGCTTGCCGGCATGCTCTGAAAACCAAGTCGTAATCCATTTTGCAAAATTCGGAGGCGCAGAGTGCAACAGTGCGATACCCTACCGATGCTCGCTGACCGGATACTGAACTGAAAGCACCTTCGCCAAGAAACTGAGCTGCTAGCTTTAAAGCATCATGATTTTCGAGAGTAGCGAAATAATGAGCACAGCGCTTTATTTTTGCATTATTACCACGACTTTCGGCGATGGTTTGTGCTGTTTTGCAAAATTCAAAAAAGCTTGAGTTTGCCATTTAATCTTCCTCCTTCAGGGCCATATCTAAAGAGGAAGCGGAGTAACCGAGCTCACGTAAATAGTGCAAAATCACTTTGGGGTTTGGCGAGTGGGTAACCCAGGTGTGACGAGGCTGCAATGTTTTTATCAGCGCAAGTAATTCAAAAAAATCAACGTGATCTGAGAGAGGTATGAGTTCATCCACAATCATTTGTTGCCTCCGCGATTCATGCGAAGCCCATCCTGAACAGTATGCGATACGCTTGTTCCTGATGTTTCTAATCATTGCGGATTCCTGTACCGAGGAGGGGGCTACAAGAATGGCATCGGCTACAGTGTCTTTATTGTATTTATCGTAGGGACCTAAATCTATACCATGATCGGAATAAACCTGACAGAGTGGATATCCGGCTCCATGAATTTGTATGGGGTGATTTAGAGGAGAAAGCGCATGCATGATTTCCTGAGCTTTCCCCTGATTGTATCCAAAAAATATAGGTGTCTCACCCGCATCAAGTGTTCTGGAAGCAAAATTTCTGATTTGTTCGAAAATGACTTCATGGGAATCCCATTTATAGATGGGTAAACCGAAGGTAGCTTCAGTTATAAAGTAATCTACATTCTGTGGAAGCTGAAATCCTTCAGAAGCAGGGGATGGGGGAGTCCTAAAATCTCCGGTATAGAGAAGGTTACCCTCATCTGTCTCCACATAAATCATCGCTGACCCCAATATGTGTCCGGCGGGATATAGGGTGATGCGTGCCTGCTCTGTTTCCAGAGGTTCCAAAAAGCCGAGAGTTTTAATCTCGCCACGGAATCCACGTAACTCCATAAACCGGCGTGTTGACTCGGTGGTAATTACAGATACTCTTCGATCTCTGGGAACGTGGTCAGCATGTGCATGAGAAATCAGATTTAACTCAATATTTGGAGAGGAGGAATCTAGTCCAATTCCGTAATCGGAAAGAATGATTCCGTGATAACCGGATTTCTCAAATTTCATTATCCTGCGTTGTGGGCGAGCAGAAATCGATACGAAAGGGCGAAACAAGTTAGTGCGAAGACAACGACAATCTGCCCGAGTTTCTTAATAATTTTTTTTGTGCGTTCGGGATTATCAATGATGATGGATTTCATTTCATTCCATTTCAGCAAGAACGAGCCGGTTACATAAGCGAGCATTAAACTCATCACAACAAAAACGGCTTCGAATGCAGAAAATGGGAAAAAAGTGAAAAAAGCACTGATTAGTGTGAATAGAGTAAAGTAACGCACGGCTTTCAGCAAAACTTTAGGTCGCTCGTTGGCCACAGCGGAATCATACAAAATTGTATAAAAACTATCAGGACGTCTCATCCATACCAGTCCTTGAATCACAAATATGAGTCCTAATGCAAAGTAGTAGACGAGAAACCAGTTGTATGCCAGGTTTTGAATCATAAAAATGGGTTTAAAAAATATTTTGAAGATGATAGGATATTTTTGCCAATCCTGCATTTCAGACTTAGAAATTGGTGTCTTGAAAATTCATTTTGATGGATATTTAATCAGGTAAATTCAATGATGTCTGGTTTTGCTTTTCGCATAGTATTTACATAACTTTTGAGGCTGTTAAAGACCTGCTATGCAGGCAATGTTATCTCCCAGAGACTATCCATTTATTTGGACATTATTAGTAAACAGAATTTTAATTAAATCAATTATTTAGAATGAATAAGGGTATTGTAGCTCAGGTAATTGGTCCGGTTGTGGACGTTGATTTTCAGGATGGCCAACTTCCGGCACTCCTCAATGCGTTATACATCGAGCGCGAATCCGGAGAGAAATTAGTGCTTGAAGTAGCACAGCACCTCGGTGAAAACAGAGTGCGAACGATTGCGATGGATTCAACCGATGGTTTGGTAAGAGGAACCGATGTAGTTGATACTGCTGCACCAATCTCTATGCCTGTTGGGGATGATATCCGTGGTCGCTTGTTTAACATCGTTGGTGCTTCTATCGATGGAATTCAGCAGCCTGAAGGTAAAAGGAATTACCCTATTCACAGACCAGCTCCTGATTTCCAGGATCTTTCAACTTCATCGGAAATGCTTGAAACTGGCATCAAAGTAATTGACTTGCTTTGTCCATACGCTAAAGGTGGAAAGATTGGTCTTTTTGGTGGTGCCGGTGTAGGTAAAACAGTACTTATTCAGGAATTGATCAACAACATCGCTAAGCAACACGGTGGTTTATCTGTATTTGCCGGTGTAGGTGAGCGTACTCGTGAAGGAAATGACCTTTTGCGTGAGTTTATCGAATCCGGAGTTATCAACTACGGTGAAGAATTCAAAAAAGCCCTCATCGAAAATGGGGACTGGGATCTTTCTAAAGTAGATACCGAAGCTTTAAAAACTTCTCAGGCTACTCTGGTATTTGGTCAGATGAATGAGCCTCCTGGAGCTCGTGCTCGAGTAGCGCTTTCCGGTCTAACTGTTGCTGAGTATTTCCGTGACGAAGTATCTCGTGATATTCTTCTTTTCGTAGATAACATTTTCCGATTTACACAGGCCGGTTCTGAGGTATCTGCGCTTCTTGGTCGTATGCCATCTGCGGTAGGTTATCAGCCAACTCTGGCTTCCGAAATGGGTGATTTGCAGGAGCGTATTACTTCTACTAAAAATGGATCTATTACTTCTGTACAGGCCATCTACGTACCTGCCGATGACTTGACTGACCCTGCGCCTGCTACCACATTCTCTCACCTTGATGCTACTACAGTATTGAACCGTGCTCTTACGGCTATCGGTATTTATCCTGCGGTAGATCCTCTCGATTCTACTTCCAGAATTCTTGATCCTCTCGTATTAGGTGATGATCATTACAATACTGCTGAGCGAGTTAAAGAATTGCTTCAGAAGTACAAAGACTTGCAGGATATCATTGCTATTCTTGGTATGGATGAACTTTCTGACGAAGATAAATTGACAGTATCCCGCGCTCGTCGTGTTCAGCGATTCTTGTCACAGCCATTCTTCGTAGCGGAACAGTTTACCGGTATGAGTGGTAAGTATGTGAAAATCGAAGATACCATTAAAGGTTTCAACATGATTATGGATGGTGAACTTGATCACCTGCCTGAAAATGCATTCCACCTTGTTGGTACAATTGAAGATGCCATCGAAAAAGGTGAAAAACTCTTACAAGAAGCCTAAACCAGATATTAACTGAAAAGTTGATATCCGAAATGACTTAAAAAGGTAGAAACGTGATAAAAACACAGATACTCACTCCAGACGGTCAGGTATTCGAAGGCGAAGCTTCAGGGGTTCAGGTACCCGGAACTCTTGGTAGTTTTGAAATCAAGCGTGATCACGCCAGTATTGTTTCTTCAATGGAAATTGGTTCGCTTAGAATTACTGAGAATGATGGTAAGAGTTCCTATTTTGCCATTTCCGGCGGTTTCGTAGAAGCTGATGATAACTCTGTAATTATTATGGCTGAAGCAGCAGAGGAGAAATCCAAAATTGACGTTGACAGAGCTACAGAAGCCAGAAAAAGAGCAGAAGAAAGATTAGAAAAGAAGCCAACAGATTTGGATGTCGAGCGTGCTGAATTAGCACTGAAAAGAGCTCTTAACAGACTAAAATTGGCCGAAGTTCTATAAAAGAATACCACACAGTTTCTCTTATAGATGAGAAAGGGCGTTACCAAAAGTAGCGCCCTTTTTTTATGTCGTTTACTCTTCTACCGGACTAAGTAATTCTACGTGAAAACGAAAGGCTTCTTTCTCTAAAGAGAGGGTATCATAAATCTCTTTGATGAGTTTGAAAATCTCTTCACTGCTACCTTTAACAGTAGTAGAGAGGTAATTGATATCCATTTCCACATCATATTGAGCAATATGCTCAATCAAATTCTGAACTTTTTCTTTAGGATGTTCGGTGTATAGTGGAATGAATGTAAGTTGTGCTATGGTGACCATAAATGAGATTTAATTATGTGTTTATATTTCGCTTTTTGCGACACTTCTGAAAAGATATTTTTCAAGTTCAACTATCAGAAAAATAGTGAAACCTGCTCCAAGCACCCAAAACCAATATGTTAATTGTATCGGTGTGGTATTAAATATCGTGTTCATGAATGGAGTGTACACAAATACTAGTTGAAAGAGAATTAAAACTGTTATAGCAACTAAAATTGCCCTGTTATCAAAAAAGCCTTCGGTAAATGCTGATTCCCTCATATAGCGGCAATTAATCAAATAAAATGCCTGACCCGAAACTAAAATGTTAACCGCAATAGTTCTGGCCTGGTCAATATCATAGCCGTTAGCCTTTAGATAATTATACATCATTAACGTAAGACCACCAATCAATAGTGATACGAATACGATCCTCCAGATAAAATATAAACCAAGAATTGGCGCATCCGGAGCTCTTGGTGGCCGCTTCATCACGCCTCTTTCTGCGGGTTCAAAGGATAGTGCCAGAGCTAATGTAACGGCAGTAACCATATTTACCCATAAAATTTGGATAGGGGTAATTGGTAATGCGATTCCCATAAGAATTGCAGCCATCACAACAAATGCCTCGGCTCCGTTTGTCGGCAAAATAAACAGGATAGCTTTCCTAAGGTTATCATAAATAGTACGGCCTTCACGAACAGCATTAGCGATAGAGGAAAAATTATCATCTGCCAACACCATGTCTGCGGCACCTTTGGTTACTTCTGTACCTTTAATACCCATGGCTACACCTACATCCGCACGTTTGAGGGCCGGTGCATCATTTACACCATCACCGGTCATCGCTACTACATTGTCTTGTTTCTGCAAGGCCTGCACTAATCGCAATTTGTGTTCAGGGCTGGTTCGAGCAAATACATCGTAGCTAACAGCAACTTCTTCCAGTTCTTTGGCGGTCATTTTTTCCAACTCATTACCGGTGATGGCTTTAGAACATTCACCAATTCCTAGTTCTTTGGCAATTGCTCTGGCTGTGATAGCATGATCTCCGGTAATCATTTTTACTTTAATTCCTGCATCATGACAAGCCGCTATAGAAGAGATGGCTTCCGGTCTCGGCGGGTCAATCATTCCTGCCAGTCCAAGAAACAGCATATCGCTTTCAACATCTTTCATATCAATGCGTGAAGTAGAAGCATCAACTTTTTTGAAAGCAGCCGCAATAACTCGCTGTCCTCTTTCAGCGATTTTATCAATTTTGGAGAGCCATGCTTCTTTATCCAAAGTCTTTTCCTGGTCGGAATCCCAGATGTTTTGGCACATATCCAAAACTTTCTCAGGCGCACCTTTCAGAAAAATATATCTTTTCCCATCCGGGCTTTCATGAAGGGTAGCCATGAACTTGTGATCGCTTTCAAATGGAATAGTGTCTTTGCGTGAGTAATCATCAGGATCAATGCCTGCCTTTAAGCCAAGTGTTACCAACGCACCTTCGGTAGGATCACCTTTAAGCACCCAACGCTCATTGCCATCTTTAGAAATTTCTGAATCGTTACAAAGTTTCAGAGCTTCCACGAGTCGTTTTAATTCAACTTCCTTAGTAGTATCAATTTCGACACCATCTTTGGTAATATCTCCATCCGGCGAATAGCCCGTACCAGAAACTTCATACTTGCTTGAGGAGGTTAAAACGGAGCGAACGGTCATCTCATTTTTTGTGAGAGTACCGGTTTTGTCAGAACAGATAACCGTAACAGAACCTAGCGTTTCTACAGAGGGAAGCTTTCTGATAATAGCATTTCTAGCTGCCATCCTTTGTACGCCAAGAGCCAAAGTAATGGTCATGATAGCGGGCAAACCTTCTGGAATTGCCGCCACGGCCAATCCAATAACAGCCATAAATAATTCGTCTATAGAATAATCATGGAAGGTATATCCAATCCCAAAGAAAGCTAATGTAAGAGCAACAATTGCAACTGAGAGCCATTTCCCGAAGCGGTCTATTTGTCTGAGCAGGGGAGTTGTAATTTTCTCAACCTCGCTCATCATCGTGCTGATTTTCCCAATTTCGGTAGCTTTACCAGTGGCAACAACTACACCTCTTCCACCGCCATAAGTTACTAAGGTACTATTAAATACCAGGCAATTCCGGTCTCCGACTACCGCATCTTCCGAGACAGCTCCGGTCTTTTTTTCAACAGGTTCTGATTCTCCTGTCAGCGCAGATTCTTCCACTTTTAGGTTTCTCTCTGATATCAGGCGAATATCAGCCGGCACTTTATCTCCTGATTCCAGAACTACTATATCACCGGGCACTAATTCAGTGGCTTCTATATCTGACCTTTGTCCATCCCGTATTACGTGTGCCTTTAGCGAAAGCATATTTCGTATGCTCTCCAGGGCTTTTTCTGCTTTCCCTTCCTGAACAAAACCGATGATGGCGTTAATAAGTACTACGGCCAAAATCACCCAGGTATCAATCCAATGATCCATTAATGCCGTAATTACAGCAGCTACAATTAATATGTAGATGAGCACATTGTGAAAGTGTAGCAGAAATTTGATGATTGGATTTTTTTGCTTCTGTTCGGGTAATTTATTCTCACCGTATTCAGATAATCTCTTTTTTGCCTCCTCTGAATCCAATCCATTTTCTGAAACATTTAGCTCTTTTAATACTGTTTTCGTATCCAGAGCGTACCACTTTTTAAATTTCATATTGGTATTATAAGAGTGTCGTTATTCCGATAATGTAATACACATCAAAGGCTTTGCAAAACCAATTTGCGTGTAATTCAACTGATTTTAGAATTTTAACATGCTAATAAAAAAACTTGCTGAATACCCTCTTTTATTTGAAACCTGTTGGCTTGTGGTGTATAATTAGACTTCAAATTTTCAGACTACTTTCTTTCGATGGCTTTAATTTCCGCAATATTGATGCTCTGGAATGTTTTTATGGTCTGAATATTTTAGTTAGGTACTATTACCTTGATAAAATCCGATATGCGTAACACCTCTTCGCTCATTTCCTTTTTTCTTTTTCTCCTACTTTTAGGATTGGGCATTTGGCTAAGATTCTATGGTTTACAAGATGCTTCTGTTCGTAGCATTGAGGAATTATCACGTTTGGCATTTCGGCACCATTCCTGGCTGGAAATGATGAGGATGCAAGATCCTGTTCATGTTTATTCATTTATCCCGGTTACAATTCAATATCTGATTCATCAAAATTATGATGGGGCTACTTTAATACTCAGGCAAGCGAGTTTTCTATTTGGAGTGCTGAGTTTACCCTTGGTTTATCATTTCGCTAAATCGTTGTACGGACAAACAGCCGGGTTCTACGCACTCGCTTTATTTGCTCTCTTACCGTGGCCTATTCTGATTTCGAGATGGGCGACTCCCTATTCTCTAATTGTTTTAATCACATTAATGTCAGCTGCAATTTTCGTGAAAATACTCAAGGAGCTGAAGGCCAGGGAAGGACCTGAACCTTTGAGCTGGGCTCAATATCTGATTATCCTGGTGCTTCTATCCTATGTGCATCATTTGGGGATAATTCTGGCTCTCAGTCTGGCGATTGCTACCGCCGGTTTTGCCGTTGGCTCAAGGTCGCATCTCTCGGCGTCTTATATTTTGATTATCCTACTGATTACCGTCAATTTACCTCAGTTCTTTCTATTGCATCTTCGCCCGACTGTAATCACATCTGATTTATACGATGCATTTTCCTTAGCAAATACACCATTTGCATCTGGTGTTTCCCTGGCGCTTCTAACGGGTTTGGTTGCTATCATCGGTCTGGCATTTATCAAGCGTGTTTACAGCAAATCAGAAGAGAGCACTAATACTTTGGGAAGCACAGATTCTTTGCTGATGCTAAGTCTTCCCGCTATTTCTCTTGTCGCTTTAGTAGCTGACCGGATCTGGGGTTTTGTGGCTTTGATAGATTTCCTGGCGCTGGCAATGCCCGTTTTGTTATTACTTGGCGCTCGTGCTCTTCAATTGCTCTTCAAACCAAACTTAGCCGGCAGGATAATGGGCATTATCTTCTTTGCAACGCTGGCAATATCATCTTTTGTGTTGATTTAGGTGTCTGGCGACACTATGTGTTGCTAGTTCGCTATTCAGAGTTTTTCCACCCCCGACTCCGCGCTGCGGAGTCACCCCTTCTCAAGCTACGCTTGTAGGGGACATGGTTCAAAGTTTTAAAATTCCATTTCTCAAACTCCAAACCATGGCCCCTTCACAAGAAGGGGTGGATTTGGCGGAGTCAAATCCGGGGTTGGAAAAAACGTTCGATAAAGCAATAATTCTGTAAGGAATAGCGACCAAGTTTATCTACAAAGTATTATGGATTATAGAATGCTCTACAATAGAAAAAATCTGCATCTTGCACGAAAAATGCGCAAAGATGGGACAAAAGCAGAAGCCTGTTTATGGAAATATGTGCTTCGAGCAAAAATGATGAAAGGCTATTCTTTTCGTCGGCAAAGGCCTATAGCCAATTATATTGTCGATTTTTTGTGCAAGGAGTTAATGCTGGTGATTGAAATAGATGGCAGTATTCATGACCTGGAAGAAGTAAGACAAAAAGATAAAATCCGTAAGGATTTTCTGGAGAGTCATGGGTTTAAAGTTCTAAGATTTACGAATTCACAAGTACTTAAAAATATTACCCAAGTCAGAGAACAATTAGAATATTGGATTGAAGAAGCGGAGAAAGGCAATAGAATTTAGACTAAGAATTAGGTGGCTGCCCGGGCCGATAATTGCCGGGCAACCTACCAATCAAAATCTTACCAGGGGAGGCGCTCTTCCATGTCTGCAACCAGATAAATCATGATTGCGGTAGCAGCAACTACTTTGGCGATATCTTCCGGGTTTTGTTTGTCGAGCGTATCGGCATCTGTATGGTGATACCAGAAGTATTTTTCAACATCCACATCAATGCCCATAATTGGGGCGCCTTCTCTACTCAATGGACCGATATCTACCGTTCCTGAACTACCTTTTCTGAGCTCGGTAACTCCAATGGGAGCCGTTAGTTTTAAAATGGGCTTCAACATTTCGAAAGCTTCATCTGAACCGGTAAATCCAAATCCGTAAGGCTCAAAAACACCGAAGTCAATTTCATAAGCGAGTTGGTGGTTTTCAAAACTGCCGTCTTCCATTACCATATCACGATAAGCTAATCCGCCGCGAACGCCATTTTCTTCGTTCGTCCACCCTACAACTCGAATGGTTCTACGGGGCTGAAGTCCAAGTTCCTTCATTATTCTGAGTGCTTCCCAGGTGGCTACAACTCCGCCGGCATCATCCATAACACCGTGACCAATATCCCAGGAATCAATATGACCACCTATAACTACGATTTCCTCAGGCTTTTCGCGTCCAACAATTTCGCCCATCACATTGTGAGAAAGTGCATCAGGATGCCACTTTGCGCCCATGGTAAGATGAACTTCCATAGGTTCGCCACGCTTTTGAAAGCGGTGCATTAACTCGGCATCCTCAAGTGTAATAGCTGCAAAAGGAATTTGTGGCACATCTTCAGCGTAGCGCATTCCGCCGGTATGGGGCGTTTGCATGGAGAAAGGAGCTACGGAACGTAATAAGGAAGCCACAGCACCAACTCGAGCCGCCTCGACAGCACCACGAACACGATATTGCACAGTAGCACCGTACGTTGTGTATGGCACATTCCAAACTACGATTTTTCCTTCCGCTTCATCTGCTCTTTCTTCTAGTTCTTCAAAGCTACTTACTACCAAAACCTCAGCTCTGATTCCTTCCGGTGGCGTGCCAATTGAGCCACCAAGTCCTAACATTCTGAACTCGCGCTCCCAAGGACCATAAAACATGAGCGATTCTTCGCCACGCTCCCAATGCGGAACCCTAACTTCTTTCTTATAGACATTTTCGAAGGCGTCTTCTTTCATCAATTCATACATAAAATCGATGGCATCTTCGAGCATTTGCGAACCACTCAACCTATGAGGATAATAATCGGTCATATAAGCCAATCTTTCCCAAAACAGGGTTTGATCTGATAGGGCAAATTCGATGATTTGTTCAGCAATTTCCTGATATTCATAAACCCAGGAATCGGCATCTATCGAAGTATTTGAATTTTGTTCTTCAAGACTTTGCGTAGATCCGCAAGCGAGAAATAGCAAACTTAGCGATGTAAGAAGTAAAAGCTGCTTCATGTGATAAGTGGTTTGGATATTAATGTTTTCTGTTGGTTTGATGATACAAAATGAAATGGTAAAATGGTTTAGAATGTCACGTAATCAACACTCAGTGTACTTTTAGAATAACCCCGCTTTGTTTGGGTAGTGCAATCATTTCGTCTTTTTTGTATTCGATGTTATTTAGTAAATCGGCTCCGGCCTCTGGACATGGGATGACTAATACTTCTTTGCATTTATTAAGAAGTACCAATATTTGCTGCTCATCTACATTTCTTTCGAAGGCAAAAATATGCTCAGAGCATAAGTCACGCCGAACTACGAAATTGCCTTTTTGCAGAGCAGGGGTGGTATTTCGAATCCGTATTAGACGTTTGTAAAAATCTTGCAAGCCAATATTCGCCGTTACCATGGTGGATGCCTGATGAGTGTTACCATCCGGTAAAAAGCGCTCTGCTTCGAAATTCATTTCAGGCCAAAGCATAGGTTTTCGACAACAGGGATCATTGGCTCCCCACATCCCTAGTTCATCTCCATAATAAATCATGGGTGAACCGGGGAAGGTCATTTGAAATAAGACTAGTAATTTTAGCAGTTCAAATTCTTCAATATCTGGGGCAGAGGTATCATATTCCGGATTCTCGCCACGTGATCTCGAAAAGTAATCCCACCAGTCGGTATAATCAGTAAAAAGATGGCGGTTTTTAATGTGGGAGAGAATGCGGCTTGTATCATGGCTGCCGTATAGTGTTTGCATGGCAAGATTGATATCCCAAGGAAAACTGGATATCAGTTTTTCGGTGGCATTTGCAAATTCTAGCGTTGAAATACCGTCATTATCATGCAAAAAATAATGGAATGCTGTAAAGGCAAAGTGATAGTGCATTACGGCATCAAATTCATCTCCTTGTAGATATTCGCTTTGCTGCTCCGGACTCAGGATTACCTCACCGGTTATATAGGCATCTGGATTGATACTGCGAACATGATCTTTCCAGTCTTTCCAGAATGTATGTTTTATGCAATGTGCCACATCCAATCGCCAGCCATCGATACCGGCACTTATATCGCCGTTTCCATGAGGATCCATCCAGCGGCGGGTAGAATCAAAAACGTATTTTTTTGGACCTTTGACCAATCCATAGCGGCTTTGTTTCCATTCGGGTAATTCTTTGAAACCCTCCCAGGTATAAACAGCGAAATCTTTGTTGGCTGTTTTATCTTCCCACTGTGCAATCTTGAACCAAGAGCTAAACTTTGATTCTTTTTGATTCTTTTTTAAATCCTGAAAAGCCCAAAAATTCAATCCCACATGATTAAAAACACCGTCGATGATAATTCTCATATCACGATGATGAACTTCCTGAATGAGATTTAAAAACAAAGAATCGGCACTTGTCCAAACCCAGGTAGAAGGATCGTCCGGGGTTTCCTGAGCAATTAAAGCACGATCACCCTCCGGGTCAGGACCAAAAGTAGGATCAACGTGATGGTAGGTTGCACCATCGTATTTGTGGTGAGAGGGCGAGGTGAAAATAGGATTCAAATAAATGGCTCCCACTCCCATTTCTTTCAGATAATCCAGTTTGTTTATGATTCCCTGTAAATCACCACCATATCGACGGCGGTGTAAATTCTCCCAAATAGTTAGCTCATTTTGCTTTTCGTACTCTTCAAGTTTATACCAATCGGAAGTCCAGGGGTGTAATTTCCACGGGGAGGTAGTATCGTGAGGGTAGGAGTTTTTCTGATCTTTTAACTCCGGATTGATATTCTGAATTCCATTGCAGAAACGCTCGGGATAAATCTGGTACCAAACGACTCCTTTTGCCCATTCAGGCACAGGGTGTTTTAAAGACATAAAGAAAGAATTTTGAAATAAAATGAATAAATCGGAGAAATAATGAGACTAGGTTAAGTCTCATTATTTCCAAAATAAGTGGCTTAAACGTACTCTTCTAAGCCTAAGGTAGCTACCATGATATCAAATATATCCGTATTTCGAACAAAAGGTTGAGTGAGTCTCTCTGAGCCCGGACCCATTGCTGCTAATTCTACATAATCAGAAGTATGCATGCTTCCAACCCAGTTTATAGCAACGTGGTTTGCCTGAATGGCAGAAAGTACAGCCGAAGGGCGATTTCTGGTTCGGTAAGCCGTTTGATAAGTTCCTCTCAAAGATTGCTGCAAAATTTGAGCTTCCTCACGAGACATCTCGATTTTGGTAGCAAATTCGTATCGTTCACGGATTGCAGAAATGTTGCTGGTATCGTCTAAGCCGGATAGAATCCAGGAGTTTGTACGCTCAAAATTTTGCAATCTGTCGAACATTTTATTTGAGTCTCGGTAACCGGAGCCAATTCCATTCAAACCAGGATTGGCATTTCCATGATCTGTAGTTACAATCAACAAAGTATCTCCATCTTTTTCAGCGAAATCCATAGCTACGCCCAAAGCCTCATCGAAAGCAATTTGATCGTAGATTAGTCCGGATGGACAATTTCCGTGGGCAGCATGATCTACACGTCCACCTTCAATTTGAAGTAAAAAACCACCGTCATGGCGACTCAGATTGCGGATTGCCACATCAGCCATTTCAGCCAAGGTGGGTACGTGGTTATGCTCGTCCATATTCTTGTGATCAACGGTATATGGCAAGTGATGATCTGTGAAAATCCCCATTAATCTGTCGCTGAAAGCGTTGCGCTCCATATCCGTTTTATTCTGAACCAATTTGTAACCTAAGTCTTCAAAATCGGCGTATAAATCATGATTGTCTTCCCTTTGGTCAGGTGCAAAAAAGGCATTTCCTCCTCCTAATAAAACATCAACTTGACGCTCTAAATGTTGTTCTGCAATTTCGTTTTCTTTCCATCTTTCGTCCATGTTTATGGAAAAACCTGAAGGCGTAGCATGTGTTATCCGAGTTGTGGTTACTAAGCCGGTTTTCTTCCCACCATCTTTGGCGATAGAGCAAATTGGTTTTAATTTCTCGCCATCCGGAGTCATATTCACAGCGCCATTATTAATTCTTTGCCCACATCCCCAAGAACTTGCAGAAGAAGCAGAATCAGTAACTAATGAATCTAAAGAAGCCATATCCATCAGGCCTCTGTAGTCAAAACGATTTTGCTCGTAGCCGCTAATCCAGACACTTGGTCTACCGAATTGTCTGCGCATCATGTGGTCTGCCATGGATAAGGTTCCTTGACTCATCCCGTCACTCACAAGAAAAATTATATTTTTAGCTGTTTTCGGTTTTGTTTCACAAGAACTAATCAAAGCCCCTGATCCAACAAAGAGGGCAGAAAGCGCTCCGGTTTTTAGGAAATCACGGCGCGAGAATGGATTTTTGGGAGATGAATTATCAGACATGGCAGAATTCAGGATTTGTTAGGATTTTATAAACGTAACAAAATAACAAAAGCACATTACCTTATCATAAAATCTGTTGCTTTGTAATAATAATCTGCGAATTTTAACATCTATGAAACTTTTGCTGGTTTTACTTTTACTTAGCCTGAAATTGATGCTTTTTTCGGGATGCAGCACTACTGTATATACTCAAAATATGCAGGATGGCTATCTCGTCTTTCCAAACAGAAATGCGATGGTTTTTCCCATATCATACCGCATTCATTTGGATGATCATATATATTTTGTGGGCTATAATGTGAGGGTGAGTCGCACGCATATCTATTACACCAAAAAGCCTTCTGGTACCGGATTTGAAGAGCGTGAGATTGATGATATCCGTTTTATAACCTATTCCCAGAAATTACCCGGTGCTTTGGCAGGAGGGGTGATGGGATTGATTGCCGGCAATATCATCATGAACGTACACGATGGAGAGTTCTACCGAAGTACCGCCAACATTACTTCCAACACAGCACTCATTTTCGGAGGATTTGGAACCGCGGCAGGATTGGTTATAGGTGCCCCTCAGAAAGTAGCTTTTAATCACTTCCTTTTACATGACCCCAATCGGTTTCGTGGACCGGCAAGAAATTTAGAGTGGGTTGTAGATTAATTCTCGCTTTTTACAGCCGGTAGATAAATTTGAAATTTTGCGCCACCACGGTTTGAGTTTTTCACAATGATGGTTCCTTTGTGTTTCTCGATGATGTCTTTCGTAATCGTTAAGCCAATGCCTAATCCAAAAGAGCCGTCTGTGTTTTTAGTGGTAAAATTGGCATCGAAAATTCGTTTTTTGATATCATCCGGGATGCCCGGACCATCATCAGAAATCTGAACACAAACTCGTCCTTCGGATTCATAGGTTTTAACGATGATTTCTCCTCTTTGTTTGCCTAAAGCATCGCAGGAATTATCCAGAATATTAGTCCAAACCTGATTCAACTCACCCGAATTTCCGGCTACATAGGGGATATCGTACAATCGAAGCACGATATCGTGATGTTTTAATTTGTGATTCAGCAATTGAAGTGTGCTTTGTATGCCTTCACGCACGTCTACTTTTTCCTGGTAATTTGTGGATGGCTTACTAAAACTTCTAAGAGACTGCACCAAAGCAGTAATTCGCTTGGTACTGTCTTTCATGATGCTCAGGATTTGTCCGGTGTCATAAATTTCTACCGCTTCATCGAAATCTTTCTCTTTGATGTTTTCGAGAATGTAGTTGCGGGTTTCTTCTGAGCATCTGCTAAGTTTTCTTAGTAATCCACGCTTAAGTTTTGGATGACTCAAAGCTAACAATCTGGCGTTTTCTCTGACTTTGGAAGTGGATTCCGGTTTGTCATTTATTCCAAATTGAAGAAGCTTATGCACGTGCGAGTTATCGAAGCTACGTACCTGTGCTACCGCATGTGAAATTTGTTCAGCCAGATGTTCAATAGACCGGCTTAAGGATGCCGCAGGATTATTCATTTCGTGGGAAATACCCGCCGCAAGTTCACCAAGAAGAGCCATTTTTTCTTGAGAAATCAATTGTTTTTGTACAGCTTCCAAATGGTTAAGGGCTGTTTTTAATTGATTTCGTTCTTCGTTGAGCATCTTTGTCAAATGCTCAAATTTTATTTGAAGCCCAACCGTATGCTGATAACGATTGAGCAAATTCATGATAATCAGGTTATAAAAAACAGGAGAGAGTTTACTGCGCCCGGATGCGAGTTCTTCAAACTCCTGTTTGTTAATACGAATTGTTTTTACATCAGAAAGAGCTGTTACGGTTGTTAGGGCAGGGCCATCGCTTACAAAAGATACCAGTCCAATCAAATCACCGGGGCGAAGTTGGTCTATATGCATATTGTTACCTTCCGGACCGCGCTTTTGAAGGCTAACTTCGCCTTCCAGTATCATGTACAGCCTTTGGTTCATATCGCCTTCGGTAACAACGATATCACCTGCCTCAAAAGAGGAAGTTTTCATTGACTGGACTACAGGATCTTTTTCCAGTAATTCCAGCAACTCTTTCTTAGTGTACTGCCTCATTAACTACGGTTTCTTACTTCCTCCGCAATGCGCTCCTGATCCAGTACACGCATGAACGGGAGTAAATCTTTCTCATTTTCAATCACAAAATCTGTAAGCAATTTTTTGGCAATTTCTATGAGTTCATCTTTTTGCCATGGCTTTGCAATAAAGTGCTTTAATCCACCTTCGTTAATTGCCTTGATGGTGTCATCAAGCCCAGCCTGCCCGGTGAGAAGCACATTCATAGCAGATTTTGTTTCTTCATCTTTCTGTAATTCAATAAGAAAATCAGCCCCATACGTTCCGGGGAGGATGTGATCACAAATGACCAATCCCAGTTTGTCTTCGTTTTCATGAATCTCTTGAATTACTTCTCTGGCATCTTCAGCAGATTCTGCAATTTCAATCGGGAACACATCCTCAAATATTTCGAGGTCACGAGCTACAGATGTAAGCACATTAGGTTCATCCTCAACAATCAGAATATAAATTTTTGATTCACTCATCTAGTTCTCCACTATTTAATTAACGAAAAAGGGCCAGTATACTAGCGCAAATAGGATTACTACTATAGCGCCGATTATTCCAGTTATTACGCCGGTTTTGGCCATTTCCGGAGTTTTTATCATGCCTGTTGCCATGGCAATGGCGTTTGGCGGTGTAGAAATCGGCAAGACCATTGCAAGGCTGCAAGACACACTAATTACTAGTCCTAATATAAGAAGACTAACTGCATCTCCAAGCACTCCACTGGTAATTAAACTAATTGCCAAAGGCATTAATAGGGTTGCTGTAACTGTATTAGACAAGAAGTTTGACATGCTCACCGAGAGAATGGCAAACAATACAATTACGATAGTGAAACCAAACTGATCGAATGGGATACTGGTAATCATCCATTCTGCAAGCCCTGTGGAATCCATGGAAATACCCAGAGAAATACCGCCTGCTACTAGCCAGAGTACTTCCCAAGGTAGTTTTCGAATATCATCTTTATCCAAAATCCCAACAAGAATAAATGCTGTCACAGGGAAGAAAGCAACAATACTACTGGAAATGCCATGTTGATTTTCAGTCACCCACAGTAATACAGTCAATGCAAATACGCCGTATAAGGCCAAGGCTTTTGGACTCATCAAAAAAGCACCTTTCATGCTCAAATTGATTTTCTCACCGGAGGGTGGGAAGAGTTTATAAAGTAAAAACCAGGCAATCAGAAGCATGATGATTACCAAAGGAGTAGCCATAGCCATCCAATCCGTAAAGGAGATATTTTTACCGGCTGATGTTAATGCGGCAAGAGCAATCGCATTGGGTGGCGTACCGATTGGAGTGGCAATACCACCAATATTTGCAGCCACGGGTATAGATAAAGCAAGTGCTGTTTTGAAACGGTCGCTGGCTTCGAGTTGGGCTGCAATCGGGATAATTACCGTCATCATCATGGCTGTGGTGGCAGTATTACTCATAAACGCCGATAAAATGGCGGTAATCATCATTAAGCCAAATAAAATGGGCAGAGGTTTGTCGCCAAATGGTTTTAGGAGATAATGAGTAAGGTTTTTATCCAATTGATATTTTACAGCCGCAGCAGCCAGCATAAATCCACCAAGGAATAAAATGATAATTGGATTGGCTAACGTGCCATAAAATGCACGGAATGAATCCGGGATATAATTGGCTCTTGGATGGGAGACATCCGTTACGATATTGTTTGTACCCGTAAGCTCAGGAGATGATATTTCAATCATCCCGTTTCTAACATCGCCTAAAGTAACTTCAATTACAGACTGTGTGTTATTTTCGACTAAAATTACCTGATTCTGAGAAGTGACAGCTGATTTGGGTACTAACCAGGTTTGTTCAGATACATTTTCAGGACT
>SKIC01000212.1 GCA_007116685.1 Balneolales bacterium | reverse complement strand
TGCTCCCTCCAATATTAGATTAAGACAAATATTACATAGTAATGATAAATTAAAAAACTTAGCATTAGACATTAAAGATTACAAAAGGGATAACCCAAGAAATAGTGAAGAATTACAAAGAAAATTAAATGCATTAAAAAGATTGGTTGATTTGGAAAATATCAGTCATAAAGAAGCTATAAAGAATGAAATTAAAAGGTCTACCAACAAACGATTAGACCAATTTGAGCAAGAGTATCCAGAAATATATGCCGAACTTCAAAAGTCAATTGTTCAGTAAATTCATGAGCCTCTGGCTTGATTGAAAACCGAAGAACATCTAACGCTTCATCGTAATCATCAGCTAAATGTTGATTCCAGTTTTCGTTTAAAATAATTGTCCAGTCATCTTCTGTAGGGATAGTAAAAAAAGCATATTTCCCAGCTTTTACATGATGTCCATTTAAAAGGATATCATTGTCAAATTCTATAGAAGTAGCCATGTGCGCACCTGTTACCCAGACACGATTGTAGCCTACTAAGCCTCCCCAAATAATACGATCCCTGACAGATGGTGCACTATACTCAATGTGTACGTGAGTATCTCCAATATTTGCCATAGCCATACGGTTTGGGCTAAGGGCTTGACTTCCTGTGTCCGGTCGCGAAGATGTATGGTGCTGATGTGAATCACTAGAACTTCCTTGACAAGAAAAAATGCTGATTATGGTTAAAAGCGATAACAGATAGATAATTACGTTTTTGATATTCATAAAATAGGAAGTGAAAAATGTTAATGGAAAAAGCTGCTTAATAAAAGAGAGGTTGCTTTGGGTGATACAACCTCTCTTTTCAAGTTTCTGGTCTTTAGAAACGATAAGATAACTCAATAAACACACGGCGGCCGGGCTCATAGAGTTTGTTTCTGGCACTGTCAAATTCTGGATTGAAATTTCTGTTCAGATGCTCTTCGTAGTTGGTATCCAATAAATTGCGGACACCGGCTGTGAGATCGAAACCTTGCGCAATCTGGATTCCGGAATGCAGGTCAATCAGGAAGAATGCCGATGTTTTTTCTTCGCCAAAAGTCTCATCTATGCGATTTTGCGGGGCAACATGGCGGAAGTTTATTCCTGGACTAAAGCGATTGGCGATGAAACCACGCACAGCAAAATTTTGCTCAAATGGTGGGATTTCTGCCACGGCTAAGCCATCATCAATATATTCTGCAAAAGTGTATGAGGTTTGCCATTGCAGATTCCATTGTGGATTCAGGTCATAACGCACAGAAGTTTCAAAGCCTGTTTTCAGCACATCACCACGGTTTTGAAATTCACGTACGCCAGGAGCGTTCATACCGACGGGATCAAGATCTTGTACTATTACAGCAGTGATATAATCCTGAGTGTATCCCACAAAACCATTCAAGGTGAAATGCCATTGGTTAAATCTGCTATCCAAAACAAGATCCGCCTGATGATTGGCTTCCGGTTTTAAATCAGGATTACCGGCAAACTCAAAAGCATTTCGTCCGATGGCCAGAAAATTGATAAAACGCTCGGTAACATCCGGGCTACGCACGCCACGTCCGGCATAAAAACTTATCGCAGATTGCTGACCTAAATCACGGCTAATTCCTGCGCTGGCACTAAAATTCCAGAACTCAGAAGATAAATCCCGGTTTTGAAAACGTGGCGCAGGGTTTTGTGCATCGGCTTGATTATAGTCCATTCGGGCACCAAAATGAAGCGTCCAATTATCCAGAAAATAATCACCACCGGCATATAAACCCGCATTATTCACATAAGCATCTTGCCAGAGATTGTACTGCATACTATTTCCGGCATTTGGTCCCATTTTGAATGTTACGAACCGGGTACCATCAATGGCTTGTTGGTCGATATTTGCGGTAATATTCCAACTTGCGGTCGGTAATAAACCACGAGCTTGCACGCGTAGACCCTGAGAACGTGTTTCGGCCAGGGCTACCGCATCTCTCATGGCAAAGGTTTCGCGGGGATGATTATTCATTTCATGATCTACGAAGGAATAATAGCCATCAATGCTGATGAAGCGCAGATTTTGTAATGCCGGTTCCCATCGATATCCAAGTGATGCTTTATAGGTATCGTCTATGGCCATATCCATAGGCAGGGCAGGGAAATCCGCATCCCGCACAAAAGACTGAGACCAGCCACCACTGACGGAATGCTCATCAGAAATGGCAAAGCCAAAATCCAGGCCGAAATCATAGGAAGCAAAAGAAGAGGCCACTTTGGAGCCATCGCCACTCGTGTAATCTGAGGTTTCAGAAAAACCACCACTCAGTATGACATTCACACGTTCGTTACGTAATAGCAGCCGGGCATCGGCAATTTGGTGTCCTGTATTGCTTTCGAAGCCGGTTCGGATATCGCCTTCTGCCCATTGTCCGGTATAAATCCCGGGTTTTTGTTTCACAAAGTTCACGGTTCCGCCAAAAGATGGCCCAAATTGGAGCGCATGCGGACCGTGGTGAATTTCCACTTTCTCAATATCCGACAATCGTATATGAGAGGTTGGGGGATCCATACGATTAGGACAGGCAGCTGCCGAACTCGTTAAGCCATCCACCCGGATGTTTAAGCGACTTCCTGAATTTCCCCGAACCACCGGGTCTAAGCCAAATCCGCCACGACGCACACCGGAAACATTCGGCGCATCCCGCAGGAAAGCACCGGAATCAATGGGCTTAAAAACCACCTGACTCACATCTTGTCGAGTAGACGGGTCGCGCATAAGGTGATGTGCCATTACTGTAACGGGCTGTAAGTGTCGGGTTTCAGGCTGAAGTTGAATACTGAGTGAAGCATCCAGATTTAGCGCATCGTACTCCATTTGAAACACACGAAAACCAACATGGGAAACACGTAATTGAATGGTTTCGGGATTGTCGTTTACAACTAGTGAGAAATAGCCATTATCATTTGTGGTGGTAATGACATTACCGGGAGATAATTGAACATGAGCACCGGAAAGGCTTGCTCCGGTTTTTGCACAAGTTACATAGCCAGTGACATGAGATTGTGCAGAACTTAGAGCGGGAAGCATGATAAAAATGAGCAGAGCTATCCCGGAAAGTAAAAAAGTTAAGATTTTGATCTTCATAGCTAGATATCCTTTATGAAAATTGCTGAGGAGACATGTAGAAAAAACATGCCAAATAGGGGTTGGAGGGATGGTCTCAATAAAAAGTAATCGGGAATTGACCTCTGTAGACTTATATCAGCCTTCAATAAGCGGAACGGTGCTTTTAAAGCGCACAAATGCTTATAAATTGAAGACTGGTAATCACACAGAGGTAAATCTGGTTTAGCCCAAAAGAATAATTGAGACAACTATTTGGCTATGCTAAGCCAAATAGAAAAAAATCAGCCGCGTGGGGGATGGAAGATATCAGCGTTGATTTTAGAAAAGGGATTGGTATCCGTTTTACCCAAAGAAGACAGTAGTTTTGGGTATATCCTATACTCAGAGTTTGCCGAGGGAATATTTAAGAGAGGTAAGTCGTCAAGTTGAAGCAGGCTTGTTTGTGCTGTTTGTTTTTGCTGCTCTTCCAATTGAGCCTGAACATAGCACATCCCCTGACAATCATTCTCAGGATTATTTCTCTCCTTACACAAAAACTCTATGATACTCTCTTTGAATACAAAGTACTCTATCATAGGCAAAACAGGCTGTATCAAGCCTATGAAAAAACTGAAGAGAAACAATATGGCTTTGAGTTTTTGCAAGGGGTTGTATTAATCTAATTTTGATATTTGAAATTAGGAATTAAAAACAGCAACTCAAAAAAGTTCGAGGATAGTATTGCAGTTTAGATAAGGAATTCCAAACCCCTTGTACCGTATATAAATACCTGAAACAGCGGGAACCAATATTTGGGTAAAAATGGTTTTACAGGTAAAAATAAACGAATAATAACCCCAAAAATGAATCACTTTCTTCTATTCGCAGTCTTTTTTGCTACGCTCATCACTGTGTTTGGTGGGATGCAATATCTTGTGTACAGAGCGTATAAGCAATGGTATGCGTATGTGAGCAAATCTGAGGAGCAATTTCAAACCTATCGAAAAATTGGCCTAGGTTTTATCATCCTCGGGAATACTCTGTTTATTCCACGCTTTTTTATTCCCCAATTCGGATTACAGGATGTGGCTGCCGTGCAGTGGTTCATCATCAATCCCGGTGGAATTTATTTTGCTATCATCTTTCTCTTATTTCTGGGCGTAAGCGTCTGGTATGCTACTCGTGTGCTCATCAAACTTTGGGAGAGACTGTCTGTCAGATGGAAATCTGAGGAAGATAAACAGCAGGTTCACGAAGTAGCTTATGATCCCTCTCGCCGCGATTTTATTAAGAAGGCGGGATTAGTTGCTTTTTCCGCACCCGCCCTTATTTCTACAGGAGCGGCCATCCGAACGCATCATAATTATCAGATTTCCGAAGTCGGCCTTTGGTATGAAAATCTCCCATCAGGATTGGAAGGTTTGAAAATTGCCCATATCAGCGATATTCACTCCGGTATGTACATGAACCGCCGGCAGATACAGGAGATTTTCGAACTCACAAACAGCCTCGATCCGAATATGACGATAATCACGGGTGATATCGTGGATAATCACGTTAATGAAATCCCAAATGTGCGCGATTCTATAAACATGCTAAAAACCGATTATGGCGTTTTTGGAGTACCGGGAAATCATGACCACTACGCTGATATAGGCGCCGGTGCTTTGATGGATGCTTTATCGGACAGGAAAATCACCATGCTGCAAAATAGCAGTTCGAATCTCACCATCAACGGTGAAAAACTTTCCATAATCGGGGTAGATGATAACGGGAATGGCGATATGGATTTTATGGACTTAGATGCATCCCTAAGAAATGCCAATCCCGATGCATTCCGTATGATGCTAACTCACCGCCCGCATGTTTTTGATACCAATGCCGATGCCAATCTCCACCTTACTTTGGCCGGACATACTCACGGCGGACAAGTAGCCATCGATTTACCGGGTATAGAGTTCTATCCCATAGACTTCTTTCAAAAATATTCCCGAGGCTTATATACAGACGGGTATCGTCATCTTTACGTAAATACGGGCGTTGGCTTGGTGGCGGCTCCCATTCGCCTGGTGCGTCCGGAGATTACGCTACTTACGCTAACATCAGATAAAACACAGGCAGAAATCAAAAAGCGCTCCGTGTAATCAGAATTCAATTTTTGGATAGTTCTGTAAATAATTAACAGACATTCGATGTAAGAAATCCCAAAAATAAATAACAGTATCAGCCCTCGCACAGGCAGATAAAATTAGGCTAGTTCTGGATGGAAATGAAGTAAATATTAAGCCTAATGTGCTAGTAGCAAAAGTTGATCGGTCTCTGCAAACGATTGAGGGATTAGCTCAAGCATTACAAATGAGCAGTGAGTATGGAATGCAATTTGATAGTGTTGAACCACTTTATGGATTTGAAAGAAGTGGATTGGTTTTTATCCGAATGTCTTTTAATCAACACGACGTGCATCAACTTGTAGATTATATTGCAAAAATAAAGGGCGTTGAATACGCTGAACCAGATTTTTTGGTACCAACAAGCTCCAGCATAAATGATACATACTTTGACAAGCAATGGTATATGGCCAATTCCGGCATTTGGCCAGCAAATTTTTATAATACTCCTGTTACACCAGTTGCTGGTGCAGATATCAATATTTTAAAGGCATGGGATATAACAACTGGAAGCCCTGACGTTGTAATGGCAGTATTTGATACCGGTATTGATTTAGCTCCGGATTCATACACTTTTCAACACCCGGATATTTCAGCTGGTAATCAATTACTAGGAAAAAACTATACACCTGATGGTAACAGTCAAGATAATGTGCGAGATGACAACGGGCATGGCACTTGGGTCAGTGGTGTGGCTATGGCAGTGCGCAACAATAATATTGGAATCGCTGGTATTGCTCCAGGATTAAGCTTTAAACACTATAGAATTTGTAGAGACATTGATGGCAGTGGCTGGTGTAGTTCTTCTGCATTTAATCAAGCAGCATTTCACCTTTCAGATTGGAAGAATGCTAATCCTGGAAAAAATATTGTTGTTAATCTGAGTACTGGTGGCGCTAGTTCTACCGGTTGGGCTTCTGGTACCAATGATCTTCTTAATAATGATATAGCATTGACTG
>SKIC01000289.1 GCA_007116685.1 Balneolales bacterium | reverse complement strand
TATATATAAATTTTACCCGTTAGTTTTACCTCCCCCCTAAATCCCCCCGCCAAAGGCAGGGAGACTTGAAGAAACCCATGGATTATACCTCATTTCACTTAGAGAAGAGAGCTAGAGGGAGAGAATTCTTTAAGATTTATGTTTTTTTGCATTCAAATGAATGACTCAAAATCTTACCGATCAAGAATGAAATCAAATCTTAAAAAATAACTCAAGCCTGAAAGCTCGGGTAGTGTACTTGTGCACCTGCGGCGTACCCATGAGTTTTGCAATTCTAGTGTCTCTCTGTATGTACCAAGCGGGATGAATCAGAGGGTTAAGCAACTAAAGTTGGTTTATTCATGCCCCCAGGGTGCAGGAGGGACTTCATCCAAAGGCTTGCTAAGGTCAAATTCAATGCGCCATGTCCAGTTTGTATCGCGCACAGTGCCATATACATAGCGCTCTCCGGGGTAAATCTCCAATCGCCATCCTCTGTATTCTCCTGTTTCTTCCGATCTTTCTACAGATTGAAACTGATGCATATTTGCTTTGTTTTCACCGTATGAGAATCCACCGTACATGGTGAAATCATCATCTGTACCATCTGCTAAACGGTGGTCATGGCGCAATTCGAGTCTGTTGCCGTGATTGGTTAGAATCCACGTTCTTGAGCGATCCCAGTCTCCGTCTTCTTTTTCGATGTGGAATGGAATTTTGAGTGTGGTTTCATCGCATTCTCTAAAGTGAGCGATGAGTAATTCTTCGCCATTCAGCAAATCAAAACCCGGTGCCTGAAATGCCAAAGCTCCCTGATAGGCATTTCCGCAATGTTGGGACAATTTATCGAAGAAGTCCTGATTCACATTTTGCTCAGAACCACAGGAAATCAATAATAAGATTAGGAAAAAGAAAGAAGTATATCGCATAATATCATTTCATAAAAAAAGCCTCTGGCCGAAAATTCGACTCAGAGGCTAAAAGTACAATTAGGTGTGAAAGATGCAAAGATTTATTTCACGAGCAACATTTTACGTGTTTCTGTGAAAGATTCGGTTTGCAATCTGTATAAATACACACCACTAGAGAGGTTTGAACCGTCAAAAGGTACCGAATACCATCCGGCTGACTGATTTTCGCTAACCAAGGTCATTACTCTTTGTCCTGTAACCGTGTACACAGATATTTGTACGTTTGATTGTTGTGGCAAAGCATATCTGATTTGTGTAGTAGGGTTAAACGGATTCGGATAGTTTTGACCCAGCTCAAATACTTGTGGCAAACCACTCATATCCTCAGTTGAACTGATAACGCTGGCAGTTTTGATTTCAGACTTTTCGCTAATATTATTGTGAACATCGATAGCGCTAACTGCAAATCTATCATAGCTAAGGCTAGCAATATCAGTAAATGTAGCAGAGGTCTGATTGGTTACGAGGATAGGAACACCATTATTGGCGATAAGTCCGTCTTCATCAATTTCCCAAACTAAATACTGGGCAAGGTCATGTGCGTTGCTGGCATTCCAGGAGAATTGAATTCCATCATTATCAGCTTCAGCATCAAATCCTGTTAATTGAGCAGGAGCGATATTGTCTAAAGCATATGCTTCCAAAACATCGGATGTAGCAACTACTTTGCCATTGCTGTGTGCTGTAATCATAATTTCGTACACATGTGGAGAACTTGAATCAGGAGTTTCTCCGGTAGGTAGGGTAGAGGGGAGGCGAACATCAACACGAGAAGCAGCATTGTCCATATAGTTGATGGTTGCTCTGCTTTCCCAACCGCTGGGACCGTTCATCCAAACGCTCCAGCTATCGAAAGATTGAGAGCCAACGGTTTGCTGCTCAAGCATCCATCCACCAGCTTCTACAGTTACCCAATAGCCTTGGTCATTTGGTACATCATTTACGGCAAGTAATTCGATTGCAGGACTCATGCGATAGAATAATAGTCTGGAACTGATGGCATTGTCCTGATTGTCCTGAGCTTGAAGCATCGCCGCAACTTGTGAACCATCACCATAGAAATCGCCAACGCCATAACCCCAAAATCCTAATTTTACAAAAGGGTTAGTCGCTTTGAAAAATTTAGATGGCGTGTAGTACCCGTTGGCCATATCAACACCTCTGAAAGCAACGGCATGCGTTGTTCTGGAGTTAACCATTAGGTCTTTATAACCACTATTTGAATAATCATTTACAACTTCCAGGTTTACAGAAAGATCACCCAAAAATTGAATATAATCTAAGCCTTGAGTTATTGGCCCAATACCAAAGCTAGCTGGAATTTTCAAATCAATAACATGCAAGAAATTCCGGCCGCCTTCATACACCTGAATAACATTTCCATCTGAATTTGTCGAGTTTAAAACTGCAAGGTCAGTATGATTATTTCCGGTGAAATCAGCTGCAGCTAATTGGATTCCAAAACCTGAAACATTCTGAGTATTTTGGCTTGGTCTCAGAATAACATCTGGAGTAGAGAAGCTTGCGGTAGCATTACCGTAGTAGATTTGAACTTCACCTCTTCCAAGGGAATGAACACCAATGGCAAAATCATTAAATCCGTTACCATTGATGTCGCCAAGTGCTGCCGCTGAGAAGCCTGCAAAAACAAGAGATTGCGCATCCGGAGCAGGTGTTAATACTAGATTAGGTGTACTTGAAATAGTAGTACCGCCAAAGAAAATATAGACTTCGTTTCGGTTGGCATCATTAATTAGTAATGAAGATAGTGTAAAGTCATCGGCACCATTACCATTAATATCTCCAATATTACGCGGGAAAAAATAACCAGCAGTTCTACCGGCAATATGATCACCCGGCAGGAAAGTTTGATCAGGAGTTGTTGAGATGGTAGTTCCCCCTTTGATTAAGATTGCAGAGGCACCATTATTACTTCCAAGCAGAATATCGCTGAAACCATTTCCGGTAAAGTCTCCGGAAGTAATACTCAAAGCTGTAAAATTTGATGGAGTATTCACGGTATGAACATTTAGTCCAAAATCCGGCCCACCGAAATAAATTTTTAGTGTACCAAAAGAACCATTAAAAATGGCCATATCGTCGTAGCCATTTCCATTCATATCACCGGCATTTGCAGTAACAGTCGGGGTACCGGCGAAGAAATCTTCAAACGGAAATAATACAGATTCGAAAATAAACTCGTCGTTACTATCAAGTACTAGATAGTCTCTGTAGTAATTGATTTCTTGTGGTGTGTTTAGTAATTGAGAAATAGGGAAGTTATCTTTTCCATCACCGGATAAATCGCCGTAGTACATTCCTGGTCTCAATCCACCAAAATTCCAGTTCTCGTATTCAAGCACTTCATCATTATTGAGGCCATCATCCAAATCAGCAGGTCCAAAGGCGATGGTCATTTTAGCAGAAGTATCAGATTCTCTTTTGATGAAGTCGATTCTGCCATTACCATTTAAATCACCAACGGGCACTGCCATAGAAGAGAAAACCTCAGGATCCTGCATCAATCCGGTAGTACTAGACTTTCGTAAGATAGAAAGGGAGCCAAGTATACTAGGAAAACTCTCCATCAACATGATTTCGGTATTACCATCATTATTGATATCACCTGTAGCAAGTCTCATTTGTTGCGGGAAAACAGAGAAAGCGTTATTCATAGATTGAACTACTTCAAATCCATTTATTGTATGTCTAATGATGTGGATTATATTCTCTTGACTAGTGGAGTTAAATGCAGTTATAATCTCTGATTTTCCATCCCCGGTTATATCTCCCAAAGCATAAACTGCTGTGTTTGGGTTTGCGATATGTTGAAAAGGTAAATTAAAGCTTTGCAAAGCATTTACTCGGTCTCTACCCTCTAATAGTATAAAACTGTAAGCAAATCGTGTGTTGGCGATAAAAATATCAGATTTGCCATTGCCTGTTATATCGTGAAAACCGAGAACAGATGTAAAGTTATCTATCTCAAGGTAAACAGTATGATTACCTTCAACTAAGCCATTTGCAGACCCGTACCAGATACTGTATATATTGTTTCCATTGTGAACCAACATGTCATCGTATCCATCACCGTCGAAATCCCCGATAGGATACATTCTTTTGTAATAGAACTCATCTGGTGTGCTTGTTCTGTTATCACCATAAAAAATGGCTGTTTTGGATGTACGAACAACTTCACCTGTAACTCTGTCGTCTGGAACATTATCAACACTGATAACGATACTACCTAATCCATCCCCATTAATATCGCCTCCGGGCACACCGGCTTCGAAGATATTAAAATTGAATTGTGGATTCGGATTATCACTTAATATCCATGTATCGTGTGGACTGTAAACAAAAACATCATCTTCAAGTACGATATTTCGCAAGAAGGATGCTTGATTGTCATTTTCTTTCCCAATCTCTGGAAAAAATGAGAACTGAGAAATGTCTGTATCTTCGGTAAGTTTTGAGGTGTCAAAACTTTGAGCCAATAGTCCATTGCTTGTTAAAAGCAGGCTAAGGATAATGGCTATAGTTGTATTTATTTTCATGCGTAAAGACTTATAATTGCGGTTATTACCCTGAATTTGAGCGAGCTTAATTATTAAGCTCATAGGCATAATTGCCCGATAGATATCTCAAATTACCCGTAAGTAGTCTTTTTGTTCGTATGAAAAGTGTGAACGGTAGTTATCGGTGGATGAACGGTCGTTTTTTCTTGTGAATGGTTTTTAGCAGATACATTTAAACCTATTGAAACAATTTTTCAGCGTCTGTAGCCAAACTCATAACTGCATCTCTGTATAATCTACTTGGATTGTATCGGAAAACGGCTTGCTCTACACTGCCGCTTCTTCTTTTGAAATGAGCCAGATAGTTGGCAACGGAATAAATGTTGTTTTCCATATCGAAAAGCTCGCTTCCCACAAACCATCTGTTCAGGGAATAGGGGATAAACTGTGCATAGGCCATTGCACCAGCATAACTGGAGTTGAGCTCAAAAACATCCAGATTATTACGATTGGCAAAAATCAATAATTCTTCTAATTGTGCTTGTGCAAAAGGAGCGCGGTAACCTTCGTCAAACATTGACAGGTATACATTGAATGGGTTATAGCGACCGGTAACACGACCAAAATCAGACTCAATTCCAATTATAGCGGCAATCACATATTTAGGAATATCGTATTCCGCTTCGGCTTTTTCTAATGCTTCAGCATAAGTTTCCATGAAGGGCTTAATTCCATCCAATTTGCCCTGATAATTTATTCTCCTTTTATAATCCTCCAGATTGTCAATCCGAATCTCAGCGGCATTTCTGAATCTGGTGGCAATATTTCCGTAAAGTTCAAAGCGGGGGTCTTCAAGAAGCGTACGAATTTCAATGCCTCTGCCTTCAATATATTCCACCAAAGGAACAATAGTAGCAGGAATCTGCGGGTTCTCTTTGCCTAAGGTATTGATATGTATGAGCAAGAAGAGAATGAAGGACAAAACAAGTTTTGAAATCATAAAAATCTGGAGAAATAAATTTGTAGATGATATTTGTAGTATAATCTAAAATTATCTTAAAATCATGCTCAGAATCTGATAATAGGCATATTCTCAAAAAAAAAGCCCGATAGACCATCACGGCTACCGGGCAAAAATTTCTCCTGATGAAAGTTATGTTGGTCGATTAAATTTCTATGAATGTGAAGAAAAAGCCGGCAGTGATGAGCCTGCCGACTTACTCAGTATTGTCTGTCTCTGTAAGAGTTGAACAAAAGGTAATACGATTTACCAATATGGATTTCACCAAACTGATGAGTGGTACTTATTTTTGTATAAACGGTAGTTCTGGGAGGGTGAACGGAAATTGGTGAGTAGAATTGAGGTTATTAATCCAATAAGTGAAGGAATAACCACGAATTAATAGCGAGAGAAATCATTCTTCAGAATTGGATTAACTCAGAAAATTAAGCAGGTACAATCAAAGTCACTTTTGTGCCTGTTTCTTTACCGCTCTCAGATTTATCCTCATATTCAATCATATATGGCACGCATTTTTCCAAACTAAGAAATTCAAGACGTCTTCGAAGCAGCTGTCTTGCCAGAGATTGATGCCCGTCTTTTTACGGCTTGATTTCTAGAGCTTTTTTGTAGCCAATACCATTGTCGTCTACAATGACTTTGATAGCATTATCATGTTCCGGGTAGATAGAGATACTAATGGATGCATCTTCTGTGCTTGAATCAAATCGATGCAGAATAGCATATTCTACGAATGGATGG
>SKIC01000175.1 GCA_007116685.1 Balneolales bacterium | reverse complement strand
CCTGAGCTCAAAGAAGAAACCGAAAGAATTTTAAATCAGCTTGGTTTAACCACAACTGAGGCCATTCGTCTATTCTTCAAACAGGTACAACTACAGAGGCGTTTACCATTCCCGTTAAAACTTCCTAATAATGAGACTCAGGAAGCTTTGAATGATGCCTACAATCGTCGTGATTTAACTTCAAGAAACAAGACTGAAGAATTATTTGAAGACCTCGGTATTTAATGAAGACGATAACCAGAACTAATCGTTTTGAAAAAGACGTCAAGAAGATGAAAAAGCGAGGTAAGTCGTTTGAGACTTTTAAGTATGTGATATCAAAACTCGCAAATGATCAATTACTTGAGCAAAAATTCCGAGATCATAAATTGGTAGGTAACTTTTCTGGTACTCGCGAATGCCATATTGAGCCTGATTGGTTATTAATTTACATCAACTCAAAGGATGAATTATTGCTCGTTAGAACTGGTACACATACAGATTTGTTTGGATGAATTCCTTCGCATTTGCTTAGAAAGTGCCAAGTTTTCTCTTCATAAATAAAGTAAACTATAGACTTTCTTTCGTAACTAAATTCTAAAAGTAGCCTCTTAGGGATTTGTAAATACTTCTCCCGAAACCGGAGCAAGATCAAATTGCAATTGTCCTCTTCTTATTCGCTCCGAACTACCGGAAATATTAGCCTCTAATCTTCTCGGTAAAACTACTCCTTGCTCCCGGCCTAATTTAAAACGATAGGTTTCCTCGCCTCTATTTATGAGTACAAGTGCAATTTCACCATTTTCGGCAGTTCTAATAAAGGCAAAAACTTTTGCATCGTCATTATGATACACGAATCGTAAGTTACCGGTTTGAATTGCTGAATTGGAATTTCTAATCGATGCTAATTGGCTATACCATTCATATAATTCTTGCTTAAAAACGACGGGGTCACGTGGTCTTTGCATGCCAAATGGATGATTGACTTCGTCATCATAATCCAAATCAGGCCACACCATTGGTTTGCGATCATCAGGATCATCAGCGCCCCACATTCCGGCTTCTGTACCATGGTAAACCATTGGAGAACCCTTGTAAGTAAATTGAAATAAGGCGATTAATTTGAGCAAATCCCATTCTTCATCTCTTGGCTTGCGTACATCGTAGTGCATGCCATGCTCAATGGAGTTAAGCCGTGAACCTTCTTTATACGCTTTGTCAGCATTCACAATCATGGATGCCAGTCGCTCTGTATCGTGGCTATCCATAAGGTTTTGTAAACTCAAATTTACGGATGCAGGAAATTCTGCTCGAAGACTATCCATCCTGCCAATCAAATCACTTGCAGATATGGTTTGATGAATGAAAAATGTGTGAGTGGGATAGGTCCAGCGGTAATTCATTACGGCATCAAATAAATCATATGCAATCAACTCTCTTGCACCATCTCCCCAAACCTCAGCAACTGTGAAAGCATCGGGGTTTATCGCTCTGACATGAGCGTGCCAGTCTCTCCAAAAGCCGAGTCCTACTTCTTCAGCTACATCCAAGCGCCATCCGGCAATGCCCTTAGAAACATCTCCGTTTGGTGCCATCCATCGCTCTGTAACATCAAAAATATGCTGTTTTACGTCTTCGTGAAGATTATCACCAACTTCTGTAAACTCCGGCAGTCCTTTATAACCCCACCAACCATCGTAATCGAAACCAATATCATAATCATCCGAAAAGGTTTTGATTTTATACCAATCAGAAAATGCTGAATCTTCGCCATTTTCAATGATATCGCGGAATGCCCAAAAATCTCGACCTGTGTGATTCCAAACGCCATCTATTATAATTCTGATATCACGTTCAGCGGCTTTTTCCAGTAATTCTAAAAATAATAAATCTGCGGAAGTCCACTGCCATGTTGAAGGATCTGCGGGATCTTGGGAAAGCATAATTTCCAAATCACCTACAGGATCAGGTCCGAAAAATCGATCAATATGATGAAACGTTGATGCATCATATTTATGAAGCGATACGGCATCAAAGATTGGGTTGAAATATATCCCCGTGATTCCGAGTTCTTGCAGATAATCTAATTTATCGATTACTCCCTGTAAATCGCCGCCATATCGTCGTGAAAAAACAGAATCAAAAAAACGAGGGCCAATTCTTTGCTCCCAATCCGGTCTTTGATACCAGTCACTTGTCCACGGACTGATTTCCCAGCCATCAGGGGCTCCTAAGTCCCAGGTCCCGGGTGTCCAAATTCGATCCAGTGTGGGGTTATTGGAAGGATCACCATCCCTAAAACGCTCAGGGAAGATTTGATACCAAATCACATTTTGCGCCCATTCAGGTACGTTTTCGCCTGATTGAGAATTTGCCTGGTTAGGTATCAGAAAGAAATGAGCAAAAAGTAATATTAGGAGGTACAGCATATTACACGAGGCTTTTTTAGGAGTTTAAAAATAATATACCACAGTTAGATATTTGTAGTAAAAGCTTCTTCTATTTTTAGAAATAGCATTTGTATTGTTTTGAACCCAAAACAATTTTATAGCAGAACTGATTTCATTTCAAAACATTATACTTCGCCATACATCTGAATGTATGGCATATACCTATATTCAATTCAGTTGATTTGAGTCAGTGGCTATTTGTGTTTCTCTTTTAAATAACTATCGATGGATAAATTAAAAAATGCGAGCACCTTTTTACTGGTACTCGCATTTAGTAATCTGTTTAATATTTCAGACTGACTTTTACTTAATCAGCATCATTTTCCTGGTTAGAACTCCGCTATCAGTTTGTAAACGATAGAGGTATAAACCACTCGCAAGTTGTGCACCGTTAAAAGACACTTGATGGTGTCCTGCGGCATACGAACCGTTGGCTAATACGGCTACACGCCTGCCCGTGATATCATAAACAGAAATTTGGATATGACTTTCTGAAGGCAGTGCGAAATCAATCTGTGTAGTTGGGTTAAATGGATTAGGATAATTCTGACTCAACATGATTTCTTTTGGTAATTCCTCAGAAGTTTCGGTTGAAGTTCCTGTAGAAGAAAAGCTTTGCTCTTCGGCAAATTCAGATCCGTTGAAAATATTATCAATTGCCTGAACACTCCAGTAATATGTGGTATTTGGTTCTAAACCATGCAGTTCAAAAGTTGCACTACCGCCCATATTACCCGAACGCGCTACTAATCTCGTACCGTCTTCCAAAGCCAATCCACTTACGATGTCATTGCCACCGGGCTCAGTTCCAACTCGCAAATTGTAAGTTAACCCTGAATTAGGAGTACTTCCTTCTTCCTCACCTGGAGACCAAGTTAGAACCACGGATAAATCATCGTCTAATTCGGCATTCAAGTTACCAGGTGCAGATGCTGGCTGATAGGGAGCAGCAGAAAAGTTTCGATAAAAATTGGCGGCTCTGGAATTTCCTTGCATACCAACGGCATACAAATCCGCAACACCTGAACGGAATACATCAGCTCCTATCAACATACCGTCACGATATTCTTCAAGACCGATATTTTCAACGAAATCAAATTCACTATTCCCGTTATTCAATAAAGCGGTGGTTCTTGCACCTTGACCTTTTGCCTCATTTATAATCAAATCAAGATAGCCGTTTCCGGTAATATCGATCCAATGGGGCTTATTAAAGCCGAAACCATTATATGTTTCAACATGCTCAAAACCTGCAGTACCGTTATTTGCAAAAAGTGCAATTCGAAAATCGGAATTAGATCCTTCTTGAGTAGCCATTATGCTTACATCCGGATAACCATTTCCGGTAAAGTCAGCCCAATAAGCTTCCCCAATTCCAGCGTAGGTTAGAACAGTATCTGCGGCTAGAAAATGACCCATACAATTGTTCTCATAAACGATTACATATTCTGCATCATCTCCAGAATCAATAGTTGAGACCAGTAAATCCATGCAGCCATTTTTATTGTAATCAGCAACATCAATTCTAAGTGCAGGAGGTAAAATTGCATCTGAATACTCAAATGTACCATCACCCATATTCAACAAGACAGCACTAGAGTCATCATCAACAAATGAGCCATTTGCAATAACAATATCAGTCAGACCATTGTTATTTAGGTCTGCAGGAAGCATCATATTGATTTCTACTTCAATTTCCTGTGTTGAACCGCTAAAACTACCTTCTGTATTTTCCCACAGTCGTAATCTGTCGCCGGAATTAGCCATTACATCAGGATAACCATTATTTGTAAAATCAGCCCAGATGCCATCCAAGGCAGAAATTTCAATTCCTAAATCCTCAAAAACTCCATCTGAGAATTCAAAAACCGATATACTATTGCTTGAACTATTGGCCGTATTCCAGTTCTCTACAGCCAAACCAAAGTTGCCATTTGCATTAACGTCGACCCAAGCCGGAAATGAACGCCCTCTGGATAACGGTGTATTCACATTGCTTAATTGCAACAAGCGGTTGTCTGTTCGCCATACTGCAGCAGCAGAATACGTTGAGTTATCGCCATGATGATTTATGGCTGATACTCTTACCTGCACTGTCTCTACATCGTTAGGCAAGTGTGGCATTTCAAACTCTGTATTCCACCCGGCATTTCCTGGTTTATTTTCATATAACCGTCCGGTTGGAAATGCATTCGGCTGCAATATGCTACTAAATTGTTCGGAAGCACCCGGCTCTGTAATACTAACATTATAGGTTAAAGACTGGCTCTGTGCTATATCATCAGATGCCGCATCCCAGCGAATTGCCAAACGACCATTTTTATTTATTGTAAAACCAACATTTTCTACAGTTGATGGTCGGTCATACATCTGAGTGGGTCTCAGGTTTTCATAAGACCGAAATACGGAGTTACCAAGTTCATCTGTACCCAAAGCCACCATTTCGACTTTTCCATCGCCTGTCATATCTCCGGCTTTCAAACGACCTCTAACAGGTGCCGGAAGAAGTGGTTCAGACAGTAAATAGGAAACGGAACCATCCTCATTAAGACGATTCTCTACCATGAATGTTTTACCACGCTCTTCTGTGAAACTATCGGCGTTGTAAATCAGATCCAGTCTGCCATTATTGGTTATATCAACCAATTGCATACTCACAGAAAAACTTCTCCAAAGTGGTGTTGGCCAAAAGTTGATTCTACCAAAAGTACCGTCTCCGTTATTAAACCAGTACCCAAGTGGTGTTTCACTATTATCAGCCCAACCGCCCATAACAATATCCGGATACCCATTGTTAGTAATGTCACCAATAACGGCACTATTGATTATTGTATTCCCAGAATATGTTAGTTCATTTTCTTCTACCTCAAATTGGCCGTTTCCTAGATTTCGAAGGTAAATATTTTGATTTCCACTAAAAGCTCCGCTAACTCCAACCAATAGAATGTCTTTTTTCCCTCTTTTAAAGAAATCTTCGATAAATACTGCGGCTGCAGCACCCTGTGTCATACCAGGTACTTCGATTTCTTCAAATTGAAAATCACCAGTATGTGCTAGAATTCGAGTTACCCTTTCCGGGCTAGTATTTACTCCTTTAAATCCTGACAGAACCAAATCTTTTTTTCCGTTTCCTGTAAGATCAGCCCAGGCAGAAACTCCGGCAATTTGAGGTAGGTTAGAGCTAATTTCCTGAAAAGGATTTCCACTTCTCATTAATCGAGCTTCCGCTGGATTGGATATATTACTAGGAAAGCCTGAAATCATGACGATTGGTTCGCCCTCATCCAAATTTAGCCAGTTTATACCTCCATTTGCAGCATGTAAATCCGTTACAAAAACCCCATCTTCATCGAAGATATTGGCTTGACCTGGATTAGGAGTAGCATACATTCTGGTTTCTGCACCTTGCGAGGTTCTTCCGGAAGTAAAAAAGCCCGGAGTGTAAAAGTTAAACAGACGAAACCAAGATATCGTCGGGTTTCCAACAGCATTAGGCAAGGCATTGTTATAGTAGGCTAATACTGGAAAGTCTGTTTCATACTCAAAGTATTTCGCTCGACCATCCAGTGAATTATTATTTCCTAAAACTACACTATTGTCAGAAATCCCAATTGCTGGAGAAGTTCTACTAAAATCTCGGCTACTTGCTCCACCTAATATAAATTCACCTCTGGGCTCCCAGTCTCCATTTAGTAAACGAGTATAAATATGAGCTTTGTGCCTGCTATTGTCGCCAACCAACAATCTGTTTCCATAAAAACGTAAAGACGTTCCAAAGGCTATACCTTCAGCACCATCAGGTGATTG